>JAIOPA010000074.1 GCA_021414165.1 Candidatus Eiseniibacteriota bacterium | reverse complement strand
GCGGCCCGCGGCGACATGGGCAAAGTGAAGCAGGTGCTCATCAACCTGATCGGCAACGCACTCAAGTTCACGCCCAAGGGCGAGATCCGTGTGCGCGCCAAGGCGCACCCGGCGCTCGGCCATGTGCTGTTCGAGGTCGAGGACACCGGCATCGGCATCGCGCCCGAGCGCCAGAAGGCCGTGTTCGACAAGTTCGTGCAGGCCGATGGCAGCACGACGCGGCGCTTCGGTGGCACGGGACTGGGCCTCGCGATCTCCAAGAGCCTCGTGGAGCTGATGGGCGGCATCATCGGCATCCACAGCGAGGGCGAGGGTAAGGGCACGCGCGTGTACTTCTCGTTGCCGGTCTGGCGCGAGCCCGGCCAGTTGCCCGTGCCGGTGCTCACGCACGCGGACGGTGTCGCGGGCCAGCCTGGCGACCCGTTGGTCATGGTGGTCGACGACGACCCCGTGTTCCGCCGCTTCGTGACCGCGGTGCTGCAGAAGAGCGGCTACCGCACCGTGGAGGCCGATCACGCCGAGGCTGGCTGGAGGCTCGTGCGCCGGCTGCAGCCGCAGGTCGTGTTGCTCGACTACGCGCTGTCGTGCGAGGACGGCGCCTCGATGCGCACGGGCTGGGACCTGGCGCAGCGCATGAGCGCCGAGCCCGAGACGCGGCACATCCCGGTCGTGTTCGTGACCGGCTTCGACGGCGAGCTGAAGCAGCGCCTGCAGGCGACCGCGTTCTCGCGCCGCCCCGAGCATCTGGTGAAGCCGGTGGAACCCGCCACGCTCATCGAGCGCATCGCGCACCTGACCGGAGAGACCGGCGATCGCGTGATCCGCGTGCTCATGGCGGACGACGACCCCACCGTGTCGGCGTATGTGCGCAAGGTGCTGCCCGCTGACCGCTACGTGGTCGACGTGGCCATGAATGGCGATCAGTGCCTGCACATCCTGCGCACCGAGGCCAAGGCCTACGACGTGCTGCTGCTGGACCTCATGATGCCCGAGGTGAGCGGCTACGACGTGCTGCGGGAGATGACGCTGAACGGTCTGCACCCCGACCTGCCGGTCATGGTGCTCACGAACTTCCCCGAGCCCCGCAATGCCGAGGAGCGCCGTCTGCTCGAGCAGGGCCTGGTGCTGGATGTGCTCTCGAAGACCGCCGTGCACGAGAGCCCGCAGATGCTGCCGCACGTGTTGGACTGGCACCTGCAGGTCGCGCGTGGCGAGACCCCGGATGACGCGCCCGAGCGCGATGAGAGGGCGGCATGAGACATGTGCTGGTGGTGGAGGACGACGTCCACAACGCGACGCTGTTCCGCAAGATCCTCGAGAAGCGGACGGGCTCCCAGGTCACGGTGACCGAGGACCCGGAGGTCGTGCTGGAGCACATCCGTTCCGGCAATGTGACTTTGGTGGTACTCGACGTGGCACTTCGCAATTCGGTCTGGCAGGGCAAACCGGTGGGTGGCGTGGAGATCTGTCGCCTGATCCGGGCAGAAAGCCGGAAACATGTGCCGGTTCTGCTCGCCACCGCTCATGCTATGCGCGGAGATGCCGAGAAGTTACTAGGTGACAGTGGGGCGGACGACTATGTCTCGAAGCCCATCGTGGATCACGAGCAGTTCGCGCAGTTGGCGGTTGGGATGATGGAGCGTGCCGCGTGAAAGCGACGCCGGACATTCGAGTCCTCATCGTGGAGGACGATCCGTTCTTCCAACGGGTGCTGCTCAAGCGGCTCTCGGCCGAGGGCTATCAGGTCCAGGCCGCGTGTGACGGCCGCGAGGGTATGAAGGCCATCGTGAGCTTCGAGCCCGATCTGGTGATCTCGGACTGGATGATGCCGCAGGTCGATGGTCTGGAGCTCTGCCAGTCGGTGAAGACCGGTCTGGGCGACACGGCGCCGTACTTCATCCTGCTCACGGCCAAGGGCGAGATCAGCGACAAGCTGCTCGCGCTGGACACCGGCGCGGATGACTACCTGGTGAAACCGTGCGATCAGGGCGAGCTCATGGCGCGCGTGCGCGCGGGTCTGCGCATCGTGCTCCTGTCGCAGGACATGCGGAAGGCCGCGAAGGAGGTCGACGTGCTGCGCGCCGAGTTGCAGCGCGTGCGCATGGAGCTGGCCGCCAAGGGCATCGCGTGGCCCGGCTCCTCGTCGTTGCTCGACAACGGCGACGCCAACGGGAACGCCGCAGCCGCCTGATCACACCCGCCACACGCATCGACGCCGCGCCGCACTCCCGCTAACGTGGGACTGCGCGGCATGCCGCCGCGCATCGCGAACCGGCGCCGCGACTGCACCGCGCCCCTCTCGGGATCCGTCGCATGCGCATCCTGCTGCTCGGTGGTGCTGGGCTCCTATCGGGCGCGGCCCGCACTTCGTTCCTCGCCGCCG
>JAIOPA010000073.1 GCA_021414165.1 Candidatus Eiseniibacteriota bacterium | reverse complement strand
CTTCCGGCTGTGGACCGAACGCCACGCCCTGCCCGTGACCTTCCGTCCGCTCGACCCCGCGATCGAACTGCGCGCGCCGGGCCTGCGACTTCCGCTCCGCGCGAGCCGCGGCGACACGCTCGCGCACCTCGCGGCGCTGCCGGGGGCGCCGGAGGCGGCCCTGCGAAGGTTCTTCGCTCTGCAGGCGCGCGTCATAGCCGCCCACGCGCGTGAGCGCCTCGCGGCGATAGAACGACAGCGTGGCCGTGTAGCGCGCATCGGCATCGTGATCGCCCACGCGGTACAGATCGCGCACGCCGGGGCGCACGCGCTCGCCGTCGATGAACCACTCCTCGATGCGGCCCCAGGAACCCGCCAGCGAGCGTTCGGCGGTGGCGGTGGCCACCGCGCGCTCGAGCCAGGCACGCTCCACCTCGACGTCGGCATCGACGAACAACACCCAATCGCCGCCACAGGCCGCGAAGCCCGCATTGCGCGCGGCCCCCGGCGAGAGCGGCCGCGTGCCTGGCGCGCCGGCGGCGCGCAGCACACTCCAGCGCGACGACGGGAGCGCGTCGCGCGCGTCACCATCGGGCGCCGACAACACCAGCACGCCGCGCCAATCGCGGCCCTCGAGAGCGTGTTCGAGCGCAGCGAGCGTGCGCGGCAGGAAGCGTTCCTGCCGGTAGCACGGGATCACCACGCCGAGCGTCACTTGCTGGTTTCCTTGGACGCGGGCTTGCCCGCCTGCTTGGCCGCTGGCTTCGACGGATCCTTGGCCGCGCCGCGCGCGGGCAGCTCGGGCTCCTCGGGCGTCACCGTGGCGAAGCCCAGCACCTCGTCGTACACCGACTCGAACTCGTCGATCACCGCTGGCCACGTGAAGCGTTCGCGCACTCGCTCCGCACCCGCGCGGCCCATGCGCCAGGCGCGATCGGCCTTGCGCTGCAGCTGCTCGAGCGCCGCGGCCAGCGCGGGCGCATCGCCCGGCGGCACCAGCGTGCCCGTGACGCCATCCTCGACCACATCGGCCACGCCACCCACGGCGGTGGCCACCACCGGGCGGCCGCGCACCAACGCCTCGAGCAGCACGAGCGGCAGCCCTTCCCAGCGCGACGGCATGAGCACGGCATCGGAGGCCGCGAGCAGTCCGCCCACGTCCTCCACCTGCCCCACGAACTGCACGCGCGGCGCCAGCTTCAGCGACAGCGCCTGCGATTCGAGCCAGCTGCGGCGCGAGCCCTCGCCCGCCACCACCAGCGTGAAGTCGAGTCCGTTCTGCACCAGCGTGGCCAACGATTCGAACAGCACGTCGTGGCCCTTCTGTTCCTCGAGCCGGCCCGCCACGACCCACAGCGGCTTCAACGGCGTGGCCAGGAAGCGCTCGCGCCACCGGCGCGCCTCAAGCTCCTCGCGCTCGGTATCGGGCAGGTCGGCGCCGTTCGGCACCACGCGCACGATGGAGCGATCGATCGCATAGTCACGCACGAGCGTGTCCACGATCGCGCCCGTCACCGCGGTCACGGCATCGGCGCGGCGCAACTCCTCGCGCTTCAACGAGCGCTGCCCCTTGGAATGCGACTCACCGATGATGTGCTCGGTCACCACGAAGTGCTTCACTCCCGCGGCGCGCGCCAGCATGGACAGATAGCGATCGGCCGCCGGCCACACGTGATGCACGTGCAACAGGTCGGGCTTGAGCGAGCGCAGCCGCGACCATGTGGCCAGCATGCCCTTGAAGTCCCAGCGGCTGTCCACCTCGGGCACGCGGTCGACCGGGATCCCGGCCTGCTCCAGCGCGCTCGCGAGTTCGTTCACCCCCGCCGCGGGCGACAGCCACACGCGCACCTCGAACCGGCTCGCGGGCAGCCGCGTGGCCAGCTCCCAGAGCACGCGCTCCGTGCCGCCCACCGACCGGCCGCTCTCGACGAGCAGTACTTTCACGCGCGTCGCGTCGCGCATAGCCCCTCGTATGCGGCGATCAACTCGCCCGCGTTGTGTTCCCAGGCCAGCAC
>JAIOPA010000072.1 GCA_021414165.1 Candidatus Eiseniibacteriota bacterium | reverse complement strand
GCCTCGACCTTGGCGTGGCACTGCACGCACAGCCGCTCTTCCGGCTGCGCCAACAGGCCCTTGCGCGGCGAGGCATGCGAGCTGTGGCACGACGCGCAGTCACCCTTGGCGACCGGATCGTGCACGCGCGCGTCCAGGTCCTTGGGCTTCGCGGTGTCGTGGCACTTCAAGCACAGCTCTTTCGCGGGCGCGATCAGGTTCGTGCCGGCCGGTGCACCCACGGCGGTGTGGCAGCGCGTGCAGTCGGGCTTGGGGCCGAAGCCGGGGTGGGTGTGCGCCGAGACCAGCGCAGGACCCGCCGAACCATGCGCCTCGTGACACGCCAGACACTTGCCGCTCGCCAGATCGGCGTCGGAGTGCTTGGCGCGCAACTTGGCGTCATTCGCTTCATGGCAGTCGAGGCACAGCTTCTCGGGTGCCTTCACCAGTGACGGTGCGGCCACGCCACCGTGCGCATCGTGGCAGCTCAGGCAGTCGCCACTCTGCACTGGTGCGTGCAGGTGCGCGGCGTCCTTGGCCACGTTCGGGTGGCAGGTCTTGCACAACTCGCCACCCTTGGCCTTGAGCAGCTTGGGCTCGGTGCCACCGTGCGACGTATGGCACGACTCGCACTGGCCCTTGGCTGCGGCGGTATGCGCGCCGGGACCGCTGATCTTGCGCGCGATCGCCGGGTGACAGCTGGTGCAGAGTGCCGCGGGCTTGTCGCTCAACAGCGCCTTGGTCTCGCCACCATGTGCGCCATGGCAGCGCAGGCAGTCGCCCTTGGCCGCAGGGTCATGCGTGACGGGCTGCTTCACCTGACGCGGCACCTGCGCATGGCAGCGGATGCACAGATCACCCGCCGGGGCGCGCAGCAGCACGGCGTGCTGCGACTCGTGCGGGTCGTGGCACGTGCTGCAGTTGCCGCCCGAGAACGGCGGGTGCAGTTCCTTGCCCGACGCCTTCTTCTGGGTGTCCTGATGGCACGACAGGCACAGTGTGCTCTCGTCCTTCGTGAGCAGACCCTTCTGGCTGCTCTTGTGCGACGAGTGGCACTTGGCGCAGTCCAGCTTGGCGGCCGGTGCGTGCACGCCCTTCGGGCGCTTGATGCGCTCGGCGATCTTGGGGTGGCAGCTCAGGCACATCTGGCCGTCGCTCGTGCGCGCCAGGTGCTCGTTCGCCGAACCGTGTGAGTCGTGGCACGACGAGCAATCGCCACTCTTGAACACGGCGTGGGTGACCGGCGACTTGTCGGGGGCGAGCGTCTTCTCGTGACAGCTGGCGCACAGCTTGGACTCATTGGCCTTGAGCAGGTGCCCGGCCGGCCCGCCGCGATGCGCGTCGTGGCAGCGCAGGCAGTCGCCCTTGGCGGCCGGATCATGCGGCACCTTGCGGGTGGCCACGTCGGCCTGCTTCGGGTGGCAGCTCACGCAGAGTGCGGCACCGGTGGCGATGAGCCGCTTGCTCGTCTTGCCGTTCTCGATCACATGGCAGGCCTTGCAATCGCCCTTGGCGACCGGGTCGTGCGTGCCGCCGCGCGTCAGCTTTGGCGCGCTCGAGGCGTGGGCCGAGTGGCAATCCAGGCAACCGAGGCCGCCGCGCGAGATGGCCGCGTGCTTGGCCTCGGTGGGGGCAGGCGCGTGGCACTTGGCGCACAGCGCTTCGCCCTTGGCCTTCAAGAGTCCGTTGTTCGCGCCACCATGCGAGTCGTGGCAGCTCTCGCAGTCGCCCTTGGCGAACGGCTCGTGCTGCACGGCCAGCTTGGCCTCGGCCGCACTCGAGTCGTGGCACTTGAAGCACGTGGTCGCGGGGCCGCCATCGCGCACCAGATGCGGCTGGTCGCTGGCGTGCGAATCATGGCAGCCATAGCACTGGCCCTTGGCGTAGGCCTCGTGCTGGTGCGCGGGCGTGGGCTGCTTCTGCTGATCCGCGTGGCAATCGAAGCACAGCTGCTCGGCGGGCTTCTTCAACACGAGCCGCTGCTGGAAGCCGTGGCTCAGGTGGCAGGCGGCGCAATCGGCCTTGGCGACCGGCTCGTGCACGAACTTCTTGGCCCACGTCTTCTTGAGGTCGCTATGGCAGTCGTAGCAGCTACGCGCCGGGGCTGCAGACTTGGCCTGCAATGCAGCGGGGAGCGCCGTGACGAGTGCGAACATCGTCACGAGTCCGAGCGCCCATGCGAGCGGGCGCCTCATGCCGGCGCGGGGTGTCAGTGTGTGCCTCCGGTGTGGGGCTTCGCGGCTGCGGCGGGACGCGGCGCGATGAGCGCGCTGTCGGCCTCGATCGTGGCGTGGTTCGTGAACTCCACCTTCGTGAGCTGGAACGCGAGCATGGACTTGCGGCCGTAGTGCGGCGGCATCTTGAGGAACGCCCACGACGTATCGTCGGGCGCGACGTTCTTCCACACCAGCACGCGCACTGCCGGGTTGTTGGGCGCGAGCGTACGCGAGGTCA
>JAIOPA010000071.1 GCA_021414165.1 Candidatus Eiseniibacteriota bacterium | reverse complement strand
CGGCGAGCGCAAAACCCATGCGGCCACTGGAGCGGTTGGTGAGCACGCGCACGGGATCGATCGCCTCTTCGGTGCGGCCCGCGCCGATCAAGACGTGCAGGCCCTTCATGCTGGTGCGCACGCGCAGCATCTCGCTCGTGGCATCGACGATCTCGCCGATCTCGGCCAACCGGCCAGGCCCCGCGAGCCCCGAGGCCAGTGCGCCGGTGTCGGGCCCCACGAAGCGGAACCCGCGCGAGCGCAGCGTGCTCACGTTGCTCTGCGTGGCCGCGCTGCGCCACATCTGCACGTCCATGGCGGGTGCCCCCAACACCGGTGCACGCGTGGCGAGCACGAGTGCGGTGAGCGCGTCGGGCGCGCCGCCATGCACGATGCGCGACATGAGGTCCGCGGTAGCCGGCGCGATGACCACCGCATCGGCGGCCTCGGCCAGATCGACATGCTCGACATGGCCACGCACACGCGCGGCGGATTCGAGCGGCAGTTCGAAGCGCGGTTTCTGGTCGCCCCAGAGGTTCGTGACGACCGGATTGCCCGTGAGCGCCTGGAACGTGAGCGGCGTGACGAACTCACACGCCGCAGGGGTCATGCACACGACGACGGTCGCGCCGTGGTCGCGAAGGCGCCGGACGAGCTCGCAGGCCTTGTAGGCTGCGATCCCGCCCGACACCCCGACCACCACGACGCGGTCGCGCAGCACGTGTTACTCAGCCGCTGGGATGTCGTTGAGACCCTCGGCGAGCATCTCGGGCATGGGCTCGGCCGGGACGACCGGCAGCGCCATGGGATCTTCGTAGTAGTACGGCACGTCATCGTGGATCACGCGCTCGAGCGCGACCGCGGTGACCTTGCCCGGCAGCGTCTCGCCGCTACGGCGGACCCAGTCGTTCAGACGGCGCGCTTCACGCGCGGCGACGATCGACAGCTCGTACTTGCTCTTGCCCGGAGGCGGAACCAGTGCGGACAGCTTCATGTGAGTCTCCTGCTGCGCGGGTGGAGACATGCTCGCGTGACGCACCCGTAGACGGCACGCGCGTTGTGTAGAAAAAAAACTTAAGCGACCGGCCTCTGCCGCACGCGGGCGAGCGTGCCGTCGTGGATGTCGAGCAGCTGGCGCTGCGCAGTGGCCAAGTGGTCGTTCATGATGACGTAGTCGTAGTGCACCCACTGCGCGATCTCGCCGGGCGCATTCAGCAGCCGCTGGGCGATCACGTCGGGGGCATCGGTGTTGCGCGACAGCAAGCGCTGGTGCAACGCATCGATGGACGGCGGGTAGATGAACACGCTCACGCTCTCGGGCCGCACGTTGCGCACGCTGGCGCCACCCTGCACGTCCACGTCGAGCACCACCACCTTGCCGGCAGCCACGCGCGCATCGACCTCGGTGACCAACGTGCCGTACAGGTTGCCGT
>JAIOPA010000070.1 GCA_021414165.1 Candidatus Eiseniibacteriota bacterium | reverse complement strand
GCCGGCCGTCGGTGCGAGCGATCTGCAGACGGTGTACTTCGAGTACGACTCGTTCACGCTGTCGGACAACGCGCGTGCCGCGCTCGATGCGAACGCCAAGCTCATGCGTGAGAACGCGGGGCTCGAGGTGTCGCTCGATGGCCACTGCGATGAGCGTGGTACCGCCGAGTACAATCAGGCCCTGGGCCAGAAGCGTGCCGAGGCTGTGCAGCAGTACCTCTCCGATGCCGGTATCGCGGGCACGCGCTTCCGCGTGATCTCGTACGGTAGCGAGCGTCCGGCGAGCGAGGGCCACGATGAGTCCGCGTGGTCGAAGAACCGTCGCGTGGAGTTCACCGCGCGATGAGCCGCCTGGTGCGACGACGCTGGCACGGCGCCGGGCTCGCGAGCTTCCTGCTCGTCGCGAGCCTCGGCACGCCGGGCTGCTACACGACCCAGATGGCGCTCCTGAAGAGCGGGCTCGATAGCCTGCGCACGCAGGTCGATGGCATGCAGGTGCAGGACGCCGTCACGGCTCGCACGCTCGAGGACACACGCCGCGAGATCGCGGAGCAGCGCGATCTGCTGCACGCCACGCGGGCGACCACGTCGAGCTCGGCACGCGAGACCGAGGAGACGCTCGGCCGCCTGGAGGGCAAGCTGGACGACATCATGGCGCGATTCCGGATCGCGTCCGAGCGTGCCCCGGCGCGCCCGGCCGACCCAGCGCCCACGACCACGCCACCCGCGGGCGGTGGAACGGGCAGCCCGCCCGCGACCACGCCTGCCTCGAACGGGGTCGATCGCAACCAGCTCTACGAACAGGCGACCACCGACCTCACGCAGGGCCGCTATGGTCTGGCGCTGAATGGTTACCGCCAGTACCTGCAGCTGTTCCCCGACACCGATCTCGCGGACAACGCGCAGTACGGTGCGGGCGAGTGCTTCTTCGCGCAGGCGGTGTTCGACAGCGCACTCGTGGAGTACGCGCGTGTGGGCGCACGGTGGGGCACGGGGGATCGTGCACCGGCGTCGCTCTACAAGCTCGGACTGTGCGAGGAGCGTCTGGGCCGCATGGCGGAGTCGCGCAAGACGTTCGAGGACCTCGTGAAGCGCTTCCCTCAGAGTGGTGAGGCTCAGCTGGCCCGTGATCGCATCGGCCTCAAGCGTTGACGGAGACCGCGTGAGCGGCGCACGGAAGAGCGCGGGGATCGCACTGATCCTCGCGCTCGTCGCGTGCTGGGGTGGCGTGGTGGTGCCCTGTGCAAGCGCACAAGCGGCTCCAGCCGACACGCTCGCGAGTGCTCCGGATTCACTGGTGCTGGTGCCGCCCGCCGAGCCCGGCGATGCCGTCATGGCATTCGGGCTCGCCTCCGACAGCGTGGTGCGCGCGCGCTGTGAGGGCGCGATCATCCGGCAGATCCGCGTGCAGTGTCTGGACATCTTCGATCCGGTGCCCGAGAGCCGGTTCTCTGGCATCTACCGGCTCACGAACAAGCTGCACCTCCGCACGCGCGAGAGCACGGTGCGTTCGCAGTTGTTGATCTCGCCCGGCAAGCCGTGGACCGCCGATCATGTGATCGAGAGTCAGCGCCTGCTGCGCGGCCTCGAGTTCATGGAGCCCGAGGTGATCCGCTCGCGGCTCGTGAACGATTCGGTCGATGTCTGGATCGTGACGCATGACCAGTGGACCACGCAGCCGGAGCTGAATCTGGAGCGTGGCGGCGGGCGCACGTACGGTTCGGTCGGGTTCACCGAGCGCAACCTGCTGGGGCTCGGGCTCGGCATCTCGTTCGCGCTGCGCGACGAACCCACGGGCCGCTCGCGCACTGCCGAGTTGAACGGCCGCCGGTTGTTCGGCACGCAGCTCGAGGGCACGTTCAAGGCGGGTACGGGCCGTGGCGGCATCACCAATGCCATGTCGCTGCGCGATCCGTTCCGCTCACTCGATGACACGCGCGCATGGACCGTGGGCTTCTCGCGCTCGAGCGCCGACCAGCTGCTGTTCCGCTCGGGCTCGGTCGCGGCGCGCTTCCCGTTCCGGCAGGAGCAGGGCCAGATCGAGTACGGCGTGGGGCAGCGCTTCACGAGCGGGCTCGTGCGGCGTTACACGGTGGGGCTCACGGTCATGGACCGGCGCTACGGCATCACCACCACCGAGCCCGGAGTGCCGATCTCGTTCGCGGCAGGCGAGGAGGAGTTGAAGCTGCGCTGGATCTCGGGGCGCGTGACGTTCTGGGAGCCGCACTTCATCGAGCGCCGCGGCATCGAGCTGTTCGACCCGGTCGAGGACTTCGATGTGGGCTCGTTGGTGAGCATGGAGGGCGGCATGGTGCTGCGCGCACTCGGTAGCACCGCCGACGAAGGCCTGGCACGCGTGCGGCTCGAGGCCGGCCGCGAGACGCGGCGCTTCGGCTTCGGAACGCTCAAAGGCCGCGTCTCGACGCGCATCCGCGGCGGCCCGCGCGAGACGCTCGCCAAGCTCGATGCGCGCTGGGTGCAGCAACCGGCGCGTGATGTGGCCATCGTGGTGGCCGCGCTGGGCGAGGTGGCTGACCGTGCGCCGCGCGAGGTGCAGAGCGTGGTGGGCGGGTTGAATGGCCTGCGCGCCTATCCGGTGCAGGCGCTGGCCGGCACGCAGGTGTGGCGCTTCAACGGCGAGACACGCTGGGTGGCCAAGCGGAACGTGTGGGATCTCGCCAGCATCGGTGGCGCGGTGTTCGTGGATGCGGCGCGCGCGTGGGGCCCCGGTGGCGACCGTGAGCCGTGGCATCATGACGCGGGCTTCGGGCTCCGGCTGTCGTTCCCGCATGCGTCGCTGCATCAAGTGGCGCGCTTCGACGTGGCGTTCCCGCTGTCGCCGTCCCGCGACGGCAAGCGCGAGCCCGTGTTCTCGTTCGGTTCCTCGCAGGCGTTCTAGCCCGTCACGCGCGGCGGCCCTGCGGTCTTCTTCAAGAGGAGTGCTCCCCATGTCGATCCAGGCCGTGCCGTTGTCGTTCCCGTCCGATTGCAACGTGATCGTGGGCCAGTCGCACTTCATCAAGACGGTCGAGGACCTGTACGAGATCGTGGTCACCACCGTGCCGCAGGCCAGGTTCGGCGTCGCATTCTGCGAGGCGTCGGGCCCGTGCCTCATCCGCCACGAGGGCAACGACCCCGAACTGGTGCAGGTCGCGATCGCACAGGCGCAGGCCGTGGCCGCAGGCCACACGTTCTACCTGGTGCTGCGCAATGCCTACCCGATCAACGTGCTGCCGCTGGTGAAGAGCTGCGCCGAGGTGTGCCGTGTGTTCTGTGCGACCGCGAACCCGGTGCAGGTGCTGGTCATGGCCACCGAGCAGGGCCGCGGCATCGTGGGCGTGGTCGATGGTTCGTCGCCCAAGGGTGTCGAGACCGAGGCCGACCAGACCACGCGCCGCGAACTCCTGCGCAAGATCGGCTCCCAGACGTGAGCCTGCGCTTCGGCACGTCGGGAGTCCCCAGGTCGAGCGCCAAGCCCGGCACGCTGCATGGCATCGCGCGCACGCGTGAGCTGGGGCTCGACCATCTCGAGATGGCGTGGGTGAACGGCGTGAAGATGTCCGACGAATCCGCGGACGCGATCCGCGAGGCGGCCAAGAAGCACGACGTGTCGCTCACCGCGCATGCGCCCTACTACGTGAACCTGTGCGGCGAGCCCGACGTGGTGGACCGCAGTGTGGCGCGCCTGGAGGAGGTGGCCCGGATCGGCACGCGCTGTGGCGCGGAGTCGTTCTGCTTTCACGCGGGCTTCTACGGCAAGGTCGAGCACAGGCTCGCCAACGAGCGCGTGGTGGGCGAACTCAAGCGCCTGGTGGGCAGCGTGCGCAAGGCCGGTCACCCGAGCGACGTGC
>JAIOPA010000061.1 GCA_021414165.1 Candidatus Eiseniibacteriota bacterium | reverse complement strand
TTGGTGGGCGGCGTGCAGCACGCCAAGTTCATGATGGTCGATGGCGATCAGGCGTGGCTCGGCAGCCAGAACCTGGACTGGCGCGCGCTGTCGCACATCATGAGCTGGGCGCGCGGGTCACGATCCCCGAGGTGGTGCGGGCGTTCGGCGATGTGTTCGAGCGCGACTGGGCCGCCGCGGACACCACCGCCCCCGCTCCGGCCGAGGCGGCGCCGCAGCGCTGGCCGGTCGCGTTCCAGGTCGACGGTGAGAACGGCCAGATGTGGGCCAGCGCGAGCCCGCAGAAGATGAACCCGGCCTCGGTGCTGTGGGACCACGATGTGATCCTCGAGCGCGTGAACCGGGCCGAGAAGGAGATCGTGGCGCAGGTGCTGTCGTACGGCGTGGGTGGGCATGGCAAGACCGACTCCACGCTGCACCGCGCACTGCTCGCCGCCGGCGCGCGCGGCGTGAAGGTGAAGCTGATCGTGTCGGACTGGGTCGTGGGTGGCCGGGGTGAAGCGGACCTGCGCGCGCTCGCCGCACAGCCGAACATCGAGGTGCGCATCTCGCAGGTCGCCGACTGGAGCAAGGGCTACATCCCGTTCGCGCGCGTCGAGCACTGCAAGTTCATGGTCACCGATGGCCAGTGGTTGTGGCTCGGCACCAGCAACTGGGACCCGTCGTACTTCTATTCGTCGCGCAACATCGCGATCACCATGAAGCACAACCTGCTCGCGCAGCGTGCGCGCCGGATCTTCGAGCGCAGCTGGACCGCCAAGAGTGCCGTGGCGTTGACCGCCGGCCAGAAGCTGGCGCCGCGCACGCACTCCGAGAAAGCCCCGCCCGGCGCGGTGATGTACGGCGAGTAGTCTGGGCTAGTCGAGATCGGCGTCGAGGTCGCGCGCGCGCGGACGGCTCTGCACCGCGCGCGCGGCGACCGCCCACTGGTGCTTGGCCAACACCACGCAGCCGCGGCCATCGAACGCCACGCCCTCGTGCTCCAGACGCAACCGCTGCGTGGTGGCGCCATCGAGGCTCAGGCGGCCCAACGACAACTTGCCGCCCGCCGCCACCACGCGATGCCACGGCACCGGCGAGCCCGGCGGTAGCGCGTGCAACGCATAGCCCGGAACGCGCGGCGCGTGCGGCAGCCCCGCGAGTGCCGCGATCTGGCCATACGTGGCCACCTTGCCGCGCGGGATGCGGCGCACCGCGGCATAGATGCGCGGGTACGAGCTGTTCGAGGCCGGTAACGCGGCCTCGCGCACGCGCCGCGTGGCGGCGCGCTTCTTCACGGGCTTACGCGAGGCCATAGTGCTCCCGCAGGATCGCGGGCTCGTGCGGCTCGGGCTTGCGGATCATGCGAGCCCGTAGCGCTCCTTCAGGATCGACACGTGGTGCAGCTCGTGCCCGGCCGCACAGTGGAGCGCCGCTCGCGTGCTCATGGTGCGGCCGTTCGCCGTGCCACGGCGGGTGAGGGCCACCTCGTCGAGCGAGCCGGCCAGCGCGATGGTCGCCGCACGCACGGCCACGTACTCATCGACGATGTCGCTGAGCGCGCGGCGATCGAACGTGCAGTGCTCCATCCACTCGTCTTCCTCGAAGCCGGGAACCGATGTCTGATCGCCACGCGCGAACGTGAGCGCGCGGTACATGAACACCCGCTCGCAGTCGATGATGTGCCCCAGCACCTGCTTCACGCTCCACTTGCCCGGCGCGTATCGGAACATGGCCTGCGGCTCGGTGATGCCCGACAACAACCGCGGCGTGGCCGCAGCACTGGCGCGCAGCGTGGCCATGGCGTCTTCACCGCTCAGGCCGATGTAGCGGCCGTAGTACTCGAAGAACTCGTCGGGCTCGGGGCGATCGATCCGGAACATGGCGCTCTCCTACGGTGGATGATGGCGGGGATGACCGGTGCAGTCTCACCCGTTGCGGGCTTAGGGCTCAAGCGCCGCAAGAGAACTCCGGATGAACGTCGCGCCCGCATGCCCCAACGCGGAGGCGCCGAAATTTATTCGGCGCCTCCCGCGTGAGGGGTGGATCAGGGGTTCACGACCCGCAGCTTCGTCTCGCCACCGCGCGTGCCGAGCGTAGGGTCGTACATGCCAAAAGCACTCGTCGGCAGCGCGCTGAAGCGCCCGGCGATCTCGGGGCGCACCAGGTACTCGATCACCGTGCTGCCCTGCGGCAGCGAGTCCATGAAGAATGCGGCCTCGCCATCGCGCACCTCGCCCGACACGTTCCACGGCCGCTCCACGCCCTCGGGCAGGATCGCATCGATCTCGAAGCCACCCGGAACCGGATCGGTGATCGCGAGCCAGCGCAGGTCTTTGGGCGCGGACAGCGTGAGCCGCACGAGCACGCCCTCACCCACCCGCAACGGCTGCTGCGGATCGAGCGGCGTGCTCAACCAGCGCGGCCGCCCGCGGCGATCGGCGGTGCGCACGGCACGCAGGTACTCGCGCGTGACCGTGAGCCGCGTGCGATCGGGCGCAGGGCCCGGGCTCGGCACCGGGGCGACCGCACTCCACGCCCACCAGGTGGGCGCACCGCCCGCGGACTCGATCGCGAGCGCGTTCTTGCCCGGCTGCAGTACCGCAACCGGCACGCGCATGCGGCCGTCGGCATCGCGCGTGAGCAGGCTGCCGTTCCAGGTCACCTTGGGCTCCGCCATGCTGGCCGGTTCGGGGTGGGTCGCGAGCCACGCGTCGAGCGCGGCCACGACCGCACCGGTGGTGCGCGTCGAGCGCCACTCGCGGCCATCGCGGTGTGCCGCCAGCCACGCCAGCAACTCGGCACCACGTGCGTCGGTTGGCGCGATGAGCGCTGCGGCCTCCAACGCCCACGCGGTGCGCTCGACCGTGCTGCCCAGCCACTCGTCGCCGTCGTCGCCACGCAGCGAGCGGCCGCCGTCACCCGTGGCGGTCGCGGTCCACACGCGCGCGAGCAACGCCTGCGCATCGGCGGTGCGACCCAGGCGTGCGCACGCGATCGCCGCGCAGGCCAGGCCCCCGTTCGACAACTGCGGCGCCTGTGCGACCACCCCCGTCACCACCGCGTCCAACGCCGGGCGCAACTCGCCCATGCGCTGCTGCGCGTCCGGGACCTTCGCGATCCACGACAGGTGCATGGCCCAGTACGCCTCGGCATCCGCCGAGCGCAACGCACTCGTCTGCTGTAGCAGCCCGTAGCGTGCACGATCGATCGCCGACTGCGCGGCCTCGGGCTGCAGGCCCTCGGCCGCGGCACGCGCCAACGCACCGGCCGCGAGCGCCGACATCTGCGGATCCGCCTCGGCACCCGGCCACCAACCCCACGTGCCGTTCATGCCCTGCAACGCCGACAGCCGCTCGATGTGCTTGGTGAGACGCTGCGACTCGGCCGCATCGGACGCGGGCGATTGGCCCTTGGCGCGCAACCGCACGAGCCCGCCCATGAACGCGTTGGCGGTCTGCTCCGTGCAACCGTACGGGTAGTCGCCCAACCATTCGGCGGCCTGCACCAGCAGCGTGCGCACCGAACGCGCCACCGACATCTCGACGCGCGCGCCGGTCCGCACCAGGTCCGTGGGCAACGTCACGTCGATGGGCGTGCCCGCGGTGAGCGCACCTGCGGCTCCCGAGCGCAGCGCCACGGTGCGCGGCCGCACCGGCACGTCCTGCTCCAACGCATCGGCATCGGCACGCGACTCGGCGCGGAACGTGAACCGCGCGGTCATGCTGGAGCCATCCTTGGGAGCGTCGCTCGCCAACGCGACGGCCCAGCGGCCGCGCGACTCGCCACCTGCGGCGATGCCGCTCGTGCTGCTGGCGGCTCCGGTGATGCGTGCCGCACCCGACGCGCTGATGCTCTCCTTTACATTCGCGAGCGGTGCGCGCGTGCGATTGGTCACGACCGAGATCAACTCGGCCTCGTCACCCGCCGTGAGCGTGCGCGGCACGGCAAGCCGGGCCACCACGTCCTTGCTCACCAACGTCTGCGCCGTGGTCTCGCCCACGAGCGTGTTGCGCGTCACGCCACGCGCGGTGGCGCGCCATGTGGTCAGGTTGTCGGGCCACGTGAGTTCCACACGCGCGCGGCCATCGGCGCCGGTCTTCACGTCGGGTGCCCACAGCGCAACGTCTCTGAAGTCGCGGCGCGCATCGTTGGCCTCGCCCTTGTCGGCGCCGCCGTAGTACAGCACCGGGAACGCGGCCACCGTGGTCACGGCATTCTCGATGCGGCCATAGAACACGTCGTGTGCCTTGGGCGTGCGATCGGCGCGCAGGGAGTAGATGGCCTCGTCGACCACGCCCAGCGCCAACTCGGCCGCCACCGGCTGGCCGGCCGCATCGCGCGTCTCGACCTCGAACACCGCCTTCTCGCGCGGGCGATACTCGGGCTTGTCGGCGGTCACCTTGAGCGTGAGGTCATGACGCACCGCACGCACCGGCAGCTCGAGCGTGCGCGTGAGCATGTCGCGGCCACGGCGCACGTGCAGCTTCACGAACAGGTTCGGGCCATCGCCGTCGCGGATGGGCACGCGCACGAGGCCGGTGCGGCCGAACAGCGGCTGCACGCGCAGCTCACGCAGCTCGCGGCCCTCGATGCTCACGAGCACGCTGGCATCCTTCACATCGGTGTTCACCAGGATGCGCGCCGTATCGCCCGGCGCCCAGCCATCACCGTCGGGCACCGCCTCGAGCGCGGGATAGCGATACGCGTAGTCCCACACCTTGGGGTCGTAGACCCAGAGCCTCGTCTCGGCCACCAGCTTGTTGCCGCGCGCGTCCTCTGCCTTGGCGCGCACG
>JAIOPA010000060.1 GCA_021414165.1 Candidatus Eiseniibacteriota bacterium | reverse complement strand
GATGACCTCGGGGCTCACCAACGCGCGCGCCGAGTCGTGCACAGCGACATGCGTGAACGTGTCGGGCACCACGTGCAGTCCGCGCGCCACGGAATGCTGGCGTTCGTCACCGCCCTCGCTGTAGCCCACGATCTTGTGCGTTGCATGGCCACTGGCGGACATGAGGTCGCGCAGCAAGCGCTCGGGGCCCACCAGCACGATGCCATCGATCGCTTCGCAGCGCTGAAGCTCATGTCGACCATTCCGCCACGTCGAGGATGCGGCCTGCGGTCATGCGCTGCAGTTCGTCGGCGGTGAGCTGGAACAGTGAGTTCGGGTGGCCGGCTGCGGCCCACAGGCCATCGAGCGTGAGCAACTTGGCCTCGACGATCGTGTCGAGCTTCTGCGCGTGACCCACGGGCGGGATGCCGCCGATCGCGAACCCGGTCACCTCGCGCACCAACTTGGGCGGCGCCATCTTGACCGGCTCACCCATGAGCTCCGCCAGGCGCGACTCCGAGATGCGCGTTCCACCGCTGGCCACGATCAAGATGGGCTTGCCACTCGTGACACCCTGGAACACCAACGACTTCACGATCTGCGCTGGCGTGCAGCCCACCGCCTCGGCGGCGGCGGCCGCGGTCTTCACGGGTACGTCCAGCTCGATCACGGTGTTCGAGAAGCCGGCATTGCGCAGCGCGTCCTGAACGCGCTGTGCGGCCTCGGTCAACGGGCGCGGCGGATCCTGCATGGTCACTCGGACTCCATCTCTTCGGTGTCGTGTGCCGCGGCCTGCTGTTGCTGCGCGCGACGGTTGGCCTCGGTCTTGGCCTTCACCGCGGCAGCGAATCGTTCGGACGGGCGCATCTCGTTGCGCGGCGCGGCCGACTCCGGGCGCGGCGTCTCGATCTTCTCGCCCAGCAGCTGCTCGCAACCTTCCTTGAGCGTGGCGAGCGCGGACAACTCGAGCCCCGAGCCCTCGGCATCGGCCGACTGCGCCTTGGGGAAGCCGGCGCGCACGAAGCCCATCTGTGCGGCCTCGCGCAGGCGCGCATCGAGTCGCGGCACGCGGCGCAGCTCGCCCGACAGGCTCACCTCACCCAGTGCGAGCGTGCGCGACAACACCGGACGGCTGCGGAAGCTGGAGGCGATCGCCAGCGCCACACCGAGATCGGCGCCCGGATCGTCGAGCTTGAAGCCACCCGTCACGGTGACGAACACATCATGCTTGCCCATGCGCAGGCCCACGCGGCGCTCGAGCACCGCGAGCAACACAGCCAGCCGGCGCGGATCGTAGCCACTCGTGACGCGCTGCGGCGTGCCGTAGAACGATGTGCTCACCAGCGCCTGCACTTCAACGAGCAATGGCCGCGCGCCCTCGAGGCTCGCCACCACGGCAATGCCGGGAACGTCGCGCGAGCTGTCCGACA
>JAIOPA010000059.1 GCA_021414165.1 Candidatus Eiseniibacteriota bacterium | reverse complement strand
ATCATCGGTGTGGCCAATCGCATCGAGGCGCTGCAGTTCATCCTGGCGCTCAGCATCGGCCTCGCGGGCGCCACGCTGTTGGGGCAGGCGTTGGGCGCGGGCAACGTGGCGCGCGCCCAGCAGGTGCTGCGCACCGCGCAGCGCTGGGCGTTCATCGAGGCCGCGATCCTCACCGTGGTGCTGTTCGCTGCACCGCGCATGTTCCTGGCGGGCTTCACCGAGGACCCGGCGCTGCTCGAGGTCGGCGTGCCCTATCTGCGCATCCTGGCGCTCACGATCATCGCCACCGGCGTCGAGATCGCGAGCGCCGAGACGGTCATGGCCTCGGGCCACACTCGCGAGATCTCGGCCATCTACACGGTGTTCTCGCTGGCGCGCATTCCACTCGCGGCCATGGTCCCGAAGTGGTGGGGTGCGGGTGTGCTGGGTATCGCCTGGCTCATCACGATCACGTGCACGGCACGCGCCGTGCTCATCGTGGCGTGGTGTGCGCGCGGTTCGTGGCGGCGCGGGCTCGCGGCGGAGCTACAAGGGGGCGCCGCGCACGGCGGCTGACGCCGGGCCCCCGGACGCACTACACTGGCGCACACGACCAGTCCCGAGGGACCCCATGCAGACCCGCTATTGCATCGTCGGCGGCGGCTACGCCGCTGCGGCAGCCATCGAAGGCATCCGCGCTCACGACCGTGACGGCAGCATCGTCCTGCTGACGCGAGAGAACCACCGGCCCTACCGCCGGCCCTTGTTGAGCAAGGACCTGTGGTACGGCACGGCCACGATCGAGCGGCTGCCCATGCATCCCGACGAGTGGTACGACGAGCACAAGGTCGAGGTGCGGTTACGTCACGAGGTCATCGAGGTCGATGCCGATCATCGGCGGCTCTTCGATGAGCGCGGCGACGAGATCGAGTACGGCGATCTGTTGCTCGCCACCGGTTGCCGTCCGCGACGGCTGCGTGCCGAGGGCGCCGAGACGCCGGGCGTGGGTTACTTCCGCGACCTCGAGGATTACCTGGCGCTCGAGGGGCGCATGGACCGCCTGCAGCACATCACGCTGGTGGGCGGCGGGTTCACCAGTATCGAGATGGCGGCCGCGCTGCGTTCGCGCGGCAAGGAGATCACGCTGGTGATCGCCGACGAGTACCCGCTGCACCGCATGCTGCCGCGCGATCTCGGGCTGCCGCTGCTCGACTTCCTGCGCGACCTCGGCATCGAGACGGTGAGCGGTGACGTGCTCGCGAAGGTCGAGGAGACCGT
This sequence comes from Candidatus Eiseniibacteriota bacterium, assembly GCA_021414165.1. Classification (GTDB taxonomy): domain Bacteria; phylum Eisenbacteria; class RBG-16-71-46; order RBG-16-71-46; family RBG-16-71-46; genus JAIOPA01. The sequence goes on along the minus strand of JAIOPA010000059.1, from coordinate 790 downwards.
GGGCATGGTGCACGCCCGCACGTATCTGGGGAACGAGCTCGACACGCAGCTCATCCTGGTCGATCAGGGTGGCGAGCCGTTGGTGGATCTGGCCGAGGCCGCGGGCATCGCGATCGACGATGGCATCGTGGTGAACGAGTTCGGCCGCACGTCCGACCCGCACGTGTGGGCCGCCGGCGACGTGGCCGAGTTCCCGTACCAGGCGCTCGGGCAGATCATGCGCATCGAGGGCGCCGACCACGCCGAGGCGCACGGGCGTGTGGTGGGCGCCAACATGGCGGGCGCGAAGCTGAGCTACGACCACATCCCGCTCAAGTGGTTCCGCGTGGGCGAGATGCAGTTCGAGGGCGTGGGCGAGCTGTGGGCACGCCTCGACACCGAGCTACTCTGGATCGAGCCGGGCCGCGAGGGCGCGGTGTTCTACCTGCGCGACGAGGTCATCCGAGGCGTGCTGCTGATCAACGTGCACGAGCGCATCGAATGGGCACGCGGACTGATCCGCGAGGCAAAGCCCACGACCTCGGCGGAGCGGGCGAACATGCTGGGTGTGAAGGCCTGATCGGCGGCTGAGCCTGCTGAGGTGGCACATTCACTCGCCCCGGGGCGATTGCACCTTCTGAGTGCAGGCTGTGCCCGGTTCGACGATCGCGGTGGCGTCCGCCTGCTCGTGCCGCGTCGTGCCCGGTTCGACGATGGCGTTCGCGGATACCTGCTCGTGCCGCGTCGTGCCCGGTTCGACGATCGCTTTCGCGGACACCTGCTCGTGCCGCGGAGGCGTGGACCGCACTCC
>JAIOPA010000058.1 GCA_021414165.1 Candidatus Eiseniibacteriota bacterium | reverse complement strand
CGTGTAATGCGCGAGACCATTCACGGTCTTGATCGAGAGCATCGGGCCCTCGAACGTGGCCATGCCGTAAGCCGTGACCGCGACCACGAAGAACTTGAGGACCGGGTCCTCGACGACCTTGTTCCACGCGCCGCGCAGCGTGAGCAGGCCGTTGATCATGCCGCCCCACGACGGCATCCACAGCACGACCGAGAAGATCATGCCCACCGTGGACGCCCACTCCGGCAGCGCCGTGTAGTGCAGGTGGTGCGGCCCCGCCCAGATGTACATGAACACGAGCGTCCAGAAGTGCAGGATGCTCAACCGGTAGGAGAACACCGGCTTATCCGCCGCCTTCGGCATGAAGTAGTACATGAGCCCCAGGAACGGCGTCGTGAGGAAGAACGCGACGGCGTTGTGGCCGTACCACCACTGCATGAAGGCATCCTGGATGCCGGCGTAGATCGAGTAGCTCTTGAGCGCGCCGACCGGCATGGAGAGGTTGTTGAAGATGTGCAGCACGGCCACCGTGACGATGCTGGCGATGTAGAACCAGATGGCCACGTACAGGTGGCGCTCGCGGCGCTTGGCGATCGTGCCGAAGAAGTTGACGGCGAAGATGACCCACACGACCGCGATGGCGATGTCGATCGGCCACTCGAGCTCGGCGTACTCCTTGGCCTGCGTGAACCCGAGCGGCAGCGTGAGCGCCGCGGCCACGATGATCAGCTGCCAGCCCCAGAAGTGCAGGTTGCTGAGCATGTCCGAGAACATGCGGGCCTTGAGCAGGCGCTGCGTGGAGTAGTACGCGCCCATGAAGAACGCGTTGCCCGCGAACGCGAAGATGACGGCGTTCGTGTGCAACGGCCGCAAGCGGCCGAACGTGAGCAGCGGCGAGACGTTGAGCGCGGGCACGGCGAGCTGCAGGGCGATGAACAACCCGACCAGCATGCCGACCAGCCCCCAGACGAACGTGGCGACCAGGAACTTCCGGACGATCGCGTCGTCGTACTTGAACGTGTCGAGCGTGGGATTCATAGCGGCTCCGGGACAGGGGAACGACCCCGAGGAGGGGCCATCTCGGGCGGCCGCGGTCCGTGCCTCGTGCACTCAGCGGTGTCCGGGCCGCCCGCGGATCGGCGGGTGGGAATCCCCGGGCACCTGACGCAGTCGCCCAATGAACCTGTAGGGCAACTCCCGGGCCATGCGAGCGCGTTTCCACACGCAGGTCATTGACGCCACCCAAAGCCACGACTGGCATGGGGTTGCGGGGCTACGTGCAGGTGCCACGCGAGGGTGCGCCCATGCCAATGTCATCCCGAAGCAGCTGACAGCCTGTCAGGACGCTGACGGCTTGGCGTTATCCGCAGGTCTCAGCCGGGAAGCCACACCGGCGGCCGGGAAGGCGATTCCATCGGGGCCGCATGCGCGGCCCCGGACAGTTCATCCGCGTGCGAGCTCGGTGTCGCGCGCCGCGCCCACGGAGACGCGCGCGATGCGCACCCCCACCTCGCGCTCGATCCACTCCAGATAGGTCCGCGCCTCGGCGGGCAGGTCGGCCCATGTGCGGCAGCCGGTCGTGGGCGTGCGCCAGCCCGGGAACGACCGCAGCACCGGCTGGCAGCGCTCGAGCTCGCGTGCGGACGACGGGAAGCCCTTCACGGCCACGCCATCGATCGTGTAGCCCACCGCCACCTGGATCTCGGCGAACGCATCGAGCACGTCGAGCTTGGTGACCACCAGCTGCGTGAGGCCGTTGACGCGCGCGGCATAGCGCAGCGCCGGCAGGTCGAGCCAGCCGCAGCGGCGCGGCCGCCCGGTGGTGGCGCCATACTCCCCACCCGCCTCGCGCAGCAACGCGCTCTCGGCCGGCGGCATCTCGCTCGGGAACGGGCCATGGCCGACGCGCGTGGCGTAGGCCTTGGTCACGCCGATCACCTCGTCGACCGCGGTCGGCCCGAGCCCCACGCCGAGCGGTGCGCCCGCAGCGCTGGCCGGTGAGCTCGTGACGAACGGGTACGTGCCATGGTCGAGGTCGAGCAACGTGCCCTGCGCGCCCTCGAGCAGGATGCGCTTGCCGGCCTGGAGCAATGCGTGCAGTTCCTCGCCCACGTCGGTCACGAGCGGCGCGAGCCAGCGCGCCATGGGCGCCAACGACTCGAACAACGCCGCGCCATTCATGGCGCGCAGCTCGGCAGCCGCATCGGGGTACTCGAGCGCGAGCCGCGCGAGATTGCGATCGGCCTGCGCCACGAAGTGCTCGCGGTCGTAGAGATCGGCGACGCGCAGCCCCGTGCGCGCGGCCTTGTCGCGATACGCGAAGCCGATGCCTCGGCCGGTGGTGCCGATCGCCGCGGGACCGCGCTCGAAGCTGGCCTCGACCGCGATGTGATACGGCAGGATGAGATGCGCCGCCGCGCTCACACCCAACTGCGTCGAGGCGGGCACGCCGCGCTTCTCGAGCCCGAGCACCTCGTCGTGCAGCTTCTTGGGGTCGATCACCACGCCGTTGCCGATGAGGCAGCGCCGGCCCTTGTGCAGGATGCCGGACGGCACCAGGTGCAGGACGAGCGTCTCGCCCTCGTGGATGACGCTGTGGCCGGCATTGGGGCCGCCCTGGTAACGCGCCACCACATCGGCCGCCTCGGAGAGCGCGTCGACGATCTTGCCCTTGCCTTCATCGCCCCACTGGGCACCCACCACCACTGTGCACGGCATGCTGCGGACTCTCCTCGTGGAAAAGGACGGGGCACCTTAACCCGCCCCTCTCCCCGGGTCTAATCGCTAGCGAGCGCTGCCCAGCACCTCGAGCAGTGCGGCCGCCGCATCGATGCCGGCGCGTGCCTGGGCCTCGCGCGTGCTCGCACCGAGATGTGGCAACGGCAACACGTTCGGCAACCCGATCAGCGGGTGGTCGGCCGGCGCCGGCTCCTTCTCGAACACGTCGGTCGCGGCCGCGCGCAGCTGGCCGCCCGTGAGGGCGGCGTGCAACGCGGCCTCATCGACCACCCCACCGCGCGAGGCGTTGATGAGCACGGCGTCCTTCTTGACCAACCCGAACTCGCGCGTCGAGAGCGAGTGGCGCGTCTCGTCGGTGAGCGGCACATGCAGCGTGATCACATCGGCCTGCGCGAGCACCGTGTCGCGATCGGCGATGCGCACCCAATCGAAGCCCGCGGGCGCGGTCTTCACGAGCGGGTCGAACGCGATCACGTCCATCCCGAACGCCCGCGCGCGCGTGGCGACCTCACGGCCGATGCGGCCGAAGCCGATCACGCCCAACGTGCGGCCCGCGATCTCACGGCCCGCGTACTTGGTCTTCTCCCAGCGGCCGGCCTTGAGATCGGCCGCTGCGGGCGCCAGATGACGCTCGAGCGACAACAGCATGCCGAACGTGATCTCGGCCACCGAGATGCTGTTCGCGTTCGGCGTGTTGCGCACCGCGACGCCGCGCGCCTCGGCCGCCGCGCGATCGACGTTGTCGAGCCCCGTGCCGGCGCGCACGACCACCTTGAGGTCGCTCGTCGCGGCCAACACCTCGGCCGTCACCTTGGTGGCGCTGCGCACGAGCAAGCCGTGCACGCCCTTCAACGCGATGATCAGGTCGGGCGCGGCCAGGCCCTTGGCCTCGACCACCGTGTGGCCGGCATCGCGGATCACCTGCACGGCCTTGGGATCGATGCCATCACATGCGAGGACGTTCACGCGGCCTCCCACGCACGGCGCGCAGCCTCGATCGCACCCGTGCACGGGCGGCCGAGCGCGTTGGTGCACTCCTCGAGCGCACCGAGCACCACATAGATGTCGGACAGGTCGTACGAACCCATGTGGCCGATGCGCAGCATCTTGCCCTTCATATGGTCCTGGCCACCGGCGACCGTGATGCCATGGATCTCACGCAGCCGCTTCACCGCCGCACCGGCATCGACACCTGCCGGCGGCTCGAGCGCGGTGACCGAATCGGCCGGGCTCTTCGAGAAGATCGTCCAGCCCAGCGCCTGCGCGCCCGCGCGCGTGGCGGCACCGAGCTTGCGGTGACGCGTGTGCACGTTCGCCAGGCCCTCTTCCTTCATCATGAGCAGCGCCTCGCCCACCGCGTAGATGAGGCTCACGGCCGGCGTGTACGCGCTCTCGCCCGCGGGCAGGTTCTTGCGGGCCTTGCGCAGGTCCCAGTAGAAGCGCGGCAGCTTGTCGCCCTCGATGGCCGACAGCGCCCACGGGGCCAGGCTCACCGTGGCCACACCGGGAGGCGACATGAGGCCCTTCTGCGAGCCGGTCACGACCACGTCCACGCCCCACTCGTCCTGCGGCAGCGGGTGCACGCCCAGGCTGGTGATCGCGTCGAGCACGATGAGCCGCTTGCGCGCCTTGGTCACCGCAGCGAGCGCCTTGGCATCATGCAGCGTGGCGGTGCTGGTCTCGGAGTGCGTGCCGAACACGACCGCGATCGACGGGTCGGCATCGAGCTTCTTCTCGACCTCAGCGACCGGGATCGCATGGCCCCACGGCACCTCGATCGTCTCGTACGGCACACCGTAGGCCTTGCAGATGCTGCCCCAGCGTTCGCCGAACTTGCCGCCCACTAGGCACAGCGCCTTCTGCCCCGGCGACATGAGGTTCACCACACACGCCTCCATGGCACCCGAACCCGACGCGGCGAGCATGAGCACCTCGCCCTCGGTCTGGTGCACCCACTGCAGGTCCGCGCTCACGCGCTTGTAGACCTCGCGGAACACGTCGGTGCGGTGGTGCGGCGGGATCTGCGAGAGCGCGCGCAGGATGCGGTTCGGGATCTCGACCGGGCCGGGCGTGAACAGTCGCGGGCGGGTCGAGGTCTTGACGGTGGTCACGGGAGGCGTGACGGACATGAGAGAGGTCTCCCTTCCTAGTGCGCGTACGGGCCGGGCTCGGTGTCGCCGAGACCCGCAGGGTGGTGAGCTTCGGTGCCGGCCGACTGCTCCGCGCCCGCGGTGCGGTCGAGCGCATGCTCGAGCACCTGGTCCATGGACTCCACGATCACGAACGTGAGGTCGGCACGCACTTCCGCGGGCACCTCGCTCACGTCCTTCTCATTCGCCTTCGGGATCAACACGGTACGGATACCCGCGCGGCGCGCGGCCACGAGCTTCTCGGTGAGCCCGCCGATGGGCAGCACCGCGCCACGCAACGTGATCTCGCCGGTCATGGCCACATCGGAGCGCGTGGGCACGCCGGTGAGCGCCGAGATGAGCGCCGTCGCCATGGTGATACCGGCCGACGGGCCATCCTTGGGCATCGCACCCTCGGGCACGTGCACGTGCACATCGATGTCGCGATGGAACCAGCGATCCAGGCCCAGCGTCGCGGCGCGCGAGCGCGCATACGACATGGCCGCCTGCCCTGACTCGCGCATGACGTCGCCGAGCTTGCCGGTGAGCAACAGCTCGCCCTTGCCCGGGAGAACGCTCACCTCGATCGTGAGCAGCTCGCCGCCCGTCTCGGTCCACGCCAGTCCGTTCGCCACGCCCACGCGCGCGCCGCGCACCACATCGGTGTCGGTGTAGCGCCGCGGTCCGAGTGCGGCCACGAGCTTGTCGGGCGTCACGAGTTCGGGCTCGGTGAGCTTGCCCTCGGCCTTCTTGCGCGCGGCCTTACGGCACACGCGCGCCATCTCGCGCTCGAGGCTGCGCACACCGGCCTCGCGCGTCCAGCCGTGCACCAGATCGCGCATGGCCTCATCGGTGATCTCGAGGTCGGCCGGCTCCAGCCCTGCGGCCGCGCGCTGCTTGGGCAGCAGGAAGCGCTTGGCGATCTCGACCTTCTCGGTCTCGAGGTAGCCGGGCAGCCGGATGACCTCCATGCGATCCGCGAGTGCGGCCGGGATCGAGCTCATGGAGTTCGCGGTGCACACGAACATGACCTGCGACAGGTCGAAGTCGACCTCGAGGTAATGATCGTTGAACGTGTGGTTCTGCTCGGGGTCCAGCACCTCGAGCAACGCGCTCGAGGGGTCGCCACGCCAGTCGGCGCCCAGCTTGTCGATCTCGTCCAGCAGGAACACGGGGTTGCGGCTGCCCGCACGGCGCAGGCTCTGGATGATGCGGCCCGGCATGGAGCCGATGTACGTGCGGCGATGGCCACGGATCTCGGCCTCGTCGCGCACGCCACCCAGCGCCACGCGCACGAAGCGGCGGCCGATGGCACGGGCGATGGACTTGCCGAGGCTCGTCTTGCCCACGCCCGGCGGGCCCACCAGACACAGGATGGGCGCCTTGTTCTTGCCGGTGAGCTTCAAGACCGACAAGTACTCGACCAACCGCTCCTTCACCTTCTGCAGTCCGTGGTGATCCTCGTCGAGCACCTGCTGCACGTTGGCGATGTCGAGGTTGTCGGGCGTGGTGGTCTTCCAGGGCAACGCCGAGAGCCAGTCGATGTAGCCGCGCACGACCGTGGCCTCGGGCGACATGAAGCTCATGCGCGCGAGACGCTCGAGCTCCTTGGTGGCCTTGGCGCGCACCTCGCGCGGCATCTTCGCCTTGCGGATCGACTCCTCGAGCTCCTCCAGCTCGCTCGCGAACTCGTTCTGGTGCCCGAGCTCCTTGCGGATCGCCTTCAGCTGCTCGTTGAGATAGAACTCCTTCTGGTTCTTGTGCACCTGCGTGCGGACCTGCCCCTCGATCTTGCGCTCCAGGCGCAGGATCTCGAGCTCGGCCGTGAG
>JAIOPA010000101.1 GCA_021414165.1 Candidatus Eiseniibacteriota bacterium | reverse complement strand
CGCGGCCAGCGCCTCGTGCTGCGTGCCCATGCCATGGCAGTTCTCGCACTGCACGTTGCCCAGCTTGCCGGCGTCCTCGGAGGCCTTGAAGCCGCCCGGCTGCTGATAGCCCACCACGTGGCAGGTCACACACTCCGGCGTGGCCTCACGGTTCACATCGACCAGCGTCTGCCACGCGCGTGCGTGTGCGGTGGTCTGCCACTGCTGGTACTCCGGTGCGTGGCAGCGCGCGCACACCTCGGCGCCCACGAAGTGATCGGGCGACGGCTTGTCGCCGTTGCTCGTGCGCTCGCCGCCCGTGGCCACGCTGGCGGCCGCCGCGCGTGCCTTCTCGATGGCACGCATGCGATCGTTGAAGCCGTCGTTGAACTGCTTGACCATGGCCAGCACCTCGGGCTTGTCGTTCACCTCGGGGCCCAGCACGAACACGTCATTGGTGGCGGTCTTCATGCGACGCTGGGCGTCCAACTGCACGAGGGTGCGGCCGATGTGATGCCCCTGCTCGCCGCCGTAGTTGGCGATCGTGTTCTTGATCATGCGGCCCTTCTGCAGCACGGGCACGTTGCGGCCGGTGATCACGACATCGATGCCATCGACCGACGCCACCACGTCCTCGCTCTCGACCTTGCCGAGCATGGAGAGCAGCACGATCACCGTGGCGCCCTTCTTCTTGAGCTCGGCCACCGTGCGCGTGGCGGCCTCGACCGGGTCCTCGGCCAGCAACGAATCACGCGATGGGCCCAGATCGATCTTGTCGCTGGTGAGCCCGAACACGCCCACCTTGACCGTGCCCTTCTGGATCACGCGAGAGGGCGCCACGAGCGGCTTGCGCGAGGTGCGATTCATGAGGTTCGCGCTCACCAACGGCAGCTTGCTCGTGCGCTGGTTCGCGAGCAGGAAGCCGCGGCCGTACTTGAGTTCCTTCTCGGACACGCCCGCCGCGTCGGTGCCGAGCGACGTCATGGCGTCCATGAGGAACGTGGCCTTCTCGCGATAGAAGCTGTCGGCCTCGTCGGGGAAGAACCCACCCGCGTCGACCAACAACACCTGGCCGTACTGCGCGCTCAGGCTGTCGTGGAACGTGGCGCGGCGTGACAGGCCGCCCTTGGGGATGTGGCATCCACAGGGCTCGTTCTTGCCCAACACATCGTTGGTCGACAGGATCACGAGCGTATCGGGCTCGTGGACACGCGGGGCCGGAGCCGCGCCGAGCAGGGCGATCGCACAGGCGACCAGCACCACGGCCGGGGGAAGCACACGCTTTCCGATTCTCATGTTCAGGGACACTCCTCGCGTTCAGGTGGCGCCCGCCCGGGGCGCGACAAGGACTCCAGGGACCGCATGCGACCCGATGAGCGTAGCGAGCCCGTGAGCTCCGGTCGAGTCAGGTCGTGGCCAGGAAGTCGCCACAAAGCACGAGCCCCCGCGGGCTCGCGCTCGCGGGGGCTGTGGAACGACCGATGTGGCCGGGCTCAGTGCCCCGACTTCATCTTCGCCTTGGCGGGGTTCACCGGCAGCGGCGGCAGGTTGGCCGGCGTCTTGTGCACCACGTGCGGCTGGAACACCGCGAAGTCGAACAGCGGACTCGTGGTGGCGTTGTGGCAGGTGCGGCACGTGGCCTCGGTCACCTTCTGCGGCGAGGCCGGCATGGCCTCGTGCTGCGTGCCCATGCCATGGCAGTTCTCGCACTGCACGTTACCCAGCTTGACCGCGTCATCCGACGTCTGGAACCCGCCCGCCTGCTTGTAGCCCACCACGTGGCAGGAGATGCACTCGGGCGTGGATTCCTTCTTGTCGTCGACCAACGTCTGCCACGCCTGGGCGTGACCGGTCGTGAGCCACTGCGCGTACTCGTTCATGTGGCAACGCTGGCAGACCTCGACGCCCACGAAGTGGTCGACGGACTGCTTCGCCTGCCCCGTCTCGCCACCGGTCTGGGTCTGGGCCTTGAGCGCGCGCTCCTTCTCGATCTTGCGCATCTTGTCGTTGAACGCATCGTTGAAGCTCTTGATGAGCTGCAGGATCTCGGGCTTCTCGCCGACCTCGGGACCCAGCACGAACACGTCGTTCTCGGCCGTCTGCATCTTCCTGGCCGCGTCCAGCGTGACGAGCGTGCGGCCGATGTGCTGGCCCTGCTCGCCGCCGTAGCACGCGATCGTGTTCTTGATCATGCGGCCCTTCTGCAGCACGGGCACGTTGCGGCCGGCAATGAGCACGTCGATGCCGTCGACCGTGGTGACCAGATCCTCGGACTCGACCTTGCCGAGCGACGACAGGAGCACGATGACCGTGGCGCCCTTCTTCTTCATCTCGGCCACGTTACGCGTGGCCGCGACCACCGGGTCCTCGAGCGTGAGCGAGTCACGCGCCGGGCCCAGATCCACCTTGTCGCTGGTGAGACCCAGGATGCCCACGGTGACACCGCCGCGCTTCACGATGGTGTAGGGCTCGACCATCGTCTTCTTGGTGGCCTTATCCCACACGTTCGCGCACACCATGGTGAGCTTGGTGCGCTTGATCTGCGCCAGCAGCCAACCACGGCCGTACTTGAGTTCCTTTTCGCTCAGGCCGGCGGCATCGACACCGATCAGCTTCATGCCGTCCATGAGGAACCACGCCTTATCGCGGTACAGGCTATCGCCCTCGTCGGGGAAGAACCCACCGTTATCGACGAGGACCGTCTGCGAGTACTGCGCCTTCGTGCTGTCCATGAAACTCGCCCGCCGGGCGAGACCCCCTTTGGGGGTGTGTCAACCACAGGGCTCGTTCTTGCCCTTCACATCGGTCGTGGACAGGATCACCAGCTTGCTGGGCTCGAGCACCTTGCCTGCGGGTGCCGCGGCGCCGAGCAGACCGACCGCGAGGCCAATGGCCACGGCGGCAGCGATCATGCGCGAGAGAATGGACTTCATTCGGCGTGTGTCTCCTGTTCGGGCGCGGCCCGGACGGGGCAGGGACTGCGGGGGGATACTGGTCTTTGAGTCTACGGACTCGGCCCGATGAGGGTCAAGGTCAAGTCCCTGTGTGGCTTGCAACGTTTCGCGGCGCGTCCCGGTAGCCGGAACGCGCCGCGAGGTCCAACG
>JAIOPA010000100.1 GCA_021414165.1 Candidatus Eiseniibacteriota bacterium | reverse complement strand
CGCGGCATCGCTCGTCTTGTCGCCGCGGATCACCTCGACCAGCGGCATCTTGTGCACGGGGTTGAAGAAGTGGAACCCGACAAAGCGCTCGGGATGCAGCAGGCCCTCGGCCAGCAGGTTCACGCTCAGGCTGCTCGTGTTCGTGGCCAGCAACGCCGTGGTGGGGATGCGCACCTCGAGCTCGCCGAACACGCGACGCTTCACCTCGGCGTCCTCGACCACCACCTCGATGGCGAAATCGGCGTGCGCCATGCCGGTCAGCTCGAGCGTGGGCAGGATGCGCGCCATCTGGCCGTCCTTCTCACGCGCGGGCTGGCGCTTCTTGCGGCCGCGCTCGTCGATCACGGCGCGCACGGTCTGCAGACCCTTCTGCAGCGCCTCGGGCTTGATCTCGCGCATGCGCACCGAGATGCCGTTGCGTGACGCCAACTCGGCGATGCCCGCACCCATGACACCCGCGCCCACCAACGCCATGGCGTCGATCTGGGCGGGCTTCAATGCCGGATCGGCCACCACGTTGGCGCGCTTGGCGGCCTCATTCAGATGGAAGATGCGCACGAGGTTCTTGCACACCGGCCCCACGATGAGCGGCGCGACCGTGGCGGCCTCGTCGTTGAGCCCCGCGGCCACCGTGGCGCCTGCGGTGTGGTTCAACACGTCGATCACCGCGAGCGGCGCGGGGTACACACCACCGGTGCGCGACAGCACGCCCTTGCGCGCCTGGCCAAAGACGATCGCGCGGCCCGGCGCGGTTCGCGACAGGAACCAGTCGACGAACGTGCGCGGGCGGAACACATCGCGGCGCTTGTGCGCGGGCCGTGCGGCCACCGCGAGCAGGTGCTCCTCGGCGCGCTCGATGAGCCAGGCCGCGGGCACGGCGCGTGCGATCAGCTTCATCCTCTCGGCGCGCTTGGCGTCGAGATTGCGGCCGGTGAGGATGAGATCGAGTGCGGCGGGCAGGCCGACCACGCGATGCAGCCGCGTCGTGCCGCCCCACGCCGGGAGGATGCCCAGCATGACCTCGGGCAGACCGATCTGCGTGCGCGGCTCCTCGGTGGCGATGCGCGAGTCGCACGCCAGCGCCATCTCGGTACCACCCCCGAGACAGATGCCATCGATCGCGGCCACGGTCGCGCACGGCAATGCGGCCAGCCGCACATAGGCGGCCTGTCCGCGGCGCACGAGTGCCTCGACCTCACTCACGTTGGTGATCGAGCCGATCGCGTCGACATCGGCGCCGGCGATGAAGCTGCCGGGCTTACCACTGCGCACGATCACGCCCTTGGGCGGCGCGGCCTCGAGGTCGGTGAGTGCCGCCTCCAACGAGGCCACGGCGTCCAGATCGAGCACGTTGAGCTTTCGCGCGGAATGGTCCATGACCAGATGCGCGATTCCGCCATCGCGGCGTTCGACCCGGAAGATCGGCGTCATCGAGGTCATGCGCGCTCCAGCACGAACGCCGCGCCCTGACCGCCGCCCACGCACAGCGAGGCGACGCCCAGTCGCGCGTTACGGCGGCGCATCTCGAGCAGCGTGGTGAGCAGCAGCCGCGCACCGCTCGAACCCACCGGGTGTCCCAGTGCGATCGCGCCACCGTTCACGTTGAGCCGGTCCTCGGGGATCTCGCCCAGCGCCTTGTCGAGCCCCAACTCGTCGCGGCAGAACGACTCCGACCTGGCCGCCTCGACGCACGCCAACACCTGGGCGGCGAACGCCTCGTTGATCTCGAACAACTCGATCTCGGTCAACGACAGCTCGGCCTTGGCGAGCGCCTTGGCCATGGCGAACACGGGGCCGAGCCCCATGCGGTTGGGTGCCAGGCCGGCAAAGGCGAAACTACGGATGCGGCCGAGCGGCGGCGTGGGCCAGTTCTTCGCGGTCTCGTCGTCACCCACCAGCAGTGCCACGGCGCCATCGGTGATCTGGCAGCTGTTGCCCACCGTGACGGTGCCGTTCCGTTTGTCGAAATAGGGCCTGAGCTTCGCGAGGGCTTCCAACGTCTGGCCCTCGCGCGGGCCCACGTCGTCACGCACCGGTTCGTAGTGCGGCGCGGCGTACACGGGCACGATCTCCTCGCGCAGCTTGTCCTTGGCGGCCAACGCGCGCTGGTGGCTCTGCAGCGCAAAGGCGTCCTGGCGCTCGCGCGTGATGCGGAACTCGCGCGACAACACCTCGGCCGTCTGCCCCATGTTGAGCCCGCACACCAGATCGGTGAGCCCCTCGGCGATGGCGATGCGCGGCGTGAGCATGGCCGGCTTGAAGCGCGCGAGCGCGCCCAGCTTGGCCAGCGGCGTCTTGGCGCGCATGAGCCCTTCGAGGAAGTCCGCGTACTCGAACGTGTACTGCAGCGGGATCTGGCTCATGGA
>JAIOPA010000099.1 GCA_021414165.1 Candidatus Eiseniibacteriota bacterium | reverse complement strand
ACCACGCCGGCCTCATCGAGCAGACGGTCGGCCAACTGCGACGACGTGAGCCCGGGCACCGCGATGCTCGGGAACGCATAGAACGCCCCCGGCGGCATGCCGCAGCACACGCCCTGGATGGCATTGAGCCCGTTCACGACCTGATCGCGCCGCACATGGAACTCGGCCACCATGGCGCTCACCTCGCCCTGCGGGCCCAACAGCGCGGCCTCGCCCGCCTTCTGCACGAACGTGGCGGTGCAAGAGTTGGAGTTGTTCATGAGCGCGGCCATGTGCTTGGCGAGCGGCTCCGGCATGATACCGAACCCCAACCGCCAACCGGTCATGGCGTAGGTCTTGGAGAAGCCGTCCACGACCACGGTGCGCTCGGCCATGCCGGGGAACGTGGCGATGGACGGGCTCTCGCCCTCGTAGACCATGCCGGCATAGATCTCGTCCGACAGCACCACGAAGTCGTGCTGCTTCGCCAACTCGGCAATGGCCGCGAGCGTGGCGCGCGGGATCACGCCGCCGGTGGGATTGTGCGGCGAGTTGAGCACGAGCAGCCGGGTGCGCGGCGTGATGCGCGCGCGCAGCGCATCGAGGTCGATGTCGAAGCCCTTGGCGGGCAGCAGCGGCACCGGCACGACCTTGGCGCCGATGAGCGCGGCGATCGACGCGTAGTTGGGGAACGCGGGGCTCGGGATGAGCACTTCGTCGCCCGAATCGAGCAGCGCGACCATGGCGAATAACAGGATGGGCTTGGCACCGGGTGTGACGACCACGTTGGCGGCCGTGCACTCGAGCCCGCGGCGCGTGCGCCACGTGTCGGCGATCACCTTGCGGAACTCGGGCAACCCGGGCGCGGGCCCGTAATGCGTATAGCCGGCCTCGAGCGCAGCCGTGGCGGCCTGACGGATGTGTGCGGGCGTATCGAAGTCGGGCTCGCCGATGCCCAGGTGCACGATGCTACGTCCCTGGGCCTCCAGCGCCTTGCCACGGGCCAGCATGTCGAACGAAGCGGCCGTCGTCAGGCGGCTCATGCGTTGCGCGAACTTCATGCACACTCCCACTGGCGGCGGCCGCTCGCGATCGCGCGAGCCGGCTACGCCGGGCCCACTCCACCGTCCACGCGGGCGGCCTCGTGCCGGCGCGCGTGCCGCTCGTGACCCATGCGAGTCCCAAGCGGATATCGCCCGTGGCGAACGGAAGGGTGAGCTCGGCTCGGGTGCGCGTACCCACTCCTGCGAGTGCGCGCAACACCAACCGATCGGCCTCGGGTTCCGGCAGGTACAGCGATTCGCCGCGCTTCACGAGCCACACGGCATGTGTCACGGCGACGCGGCCCCCTGCGGGCAGTCCGCGCTCGACTCGCGCCACCACCGCGCGTCGTACGGCGTCGCGCGCGAACGCGCGAGCGCCCCAGAGTTCGTGGCGCAATGCGAACCGCGCCTCGGGTGGCCCTCCGCGCCACTCGACCCACACGCCCTGCCGGGTCCCTGTGGGTCGCGTGCTCGGAGTCGGTTCACGGCGCGCCCCATGCTGCTCCTCGAGGCCCACCGCGAACGACTCATGTTGTCGCAAGCGTGCGGCCACTTCAAGCGCTCCCCTTGCACCGGTTCGACCTCCGGCCCATCGCCACAAGGCCCCCAGCGCCTGGCTGCTGAACGCGCCGCCCTGTCGCGCCACGCTGAGCACGGCCGCGTGCGGCGGCCCGGCCCGGCGCGGCTCGGCGAGCGGGCGATAGCTGCGCGTACCGCCACGCAGTCGCAGCCGAACGATGTTCGCGCCCGCGGCTCCGGTGAGCGTGCCCTCGGCCCGCCAGCGCCCGGCTCGCGCGAACGCGGTCTCGATGGCGTGCTCAGCATGCTCGTACGCCACGCTCCACTGCGCCTGGTCGCGCGCCACCACGGAGCCCAGCGCGAACGCGCCCGCGTTGACCCGCGTGGCCACGAGCGGCGCACGATCGAACCGCCCCACCAGCAGCGCGCCACGCGCATCGTCGTAAGCCAACCCCTCGCCCGCGCGCCCGCGATACGCCGCGCGCTCGCCGCGATCGAGCGCGCTGCGTGCCCACGGCTCGCTGGCCCCGCCCAGCACGAGTCCACGCCCCCAGCGTGGCGCGAGCCGCCCCGCGGTAAGGGTGCCGGCGGCGAACGGCGCGGCCACGCGGCCGCCCGAGAGCGCATCGTCGCCATCGCGCAACGTGCCGCGCGTGCCGCCACCCTTGAAGCTCACGCGCTGCGATCGGCGCACACGCGAGCCGCCATCGCTCGCGGCGCCCACCGTGAACTCGAGTTCATCGTTCGCCAACGAGTCGCGGACCTCGAGCGTGTAGTCGCCCTCGT
>JAIOPA010000057.1 GCA_021414165.1 Candidatus Eiseniibacteriota bacterium | reverse complement strand
TGCTCGCGCTCGCGGGCGTGTTGGCGCTCGCGCAGTTGGCCGCGCCGCTCCTCGAGGGGCGGGTCTAGCCATGGAGCTCTTCTGGACGTTGGGCTCGGCGGCGGCTGTGGGCGCAGGTGCCTATGGCTTCATCTATGGCTTCCATGCGCTGCGCGTGCAGCGCGTGATCGCCGATACGCCCACCGCCAAGGTGCGCTCGCTCGCCATGGGGCTCGTGGAGCTGCAGGGCAGCGTGCAGGCGCGTAGCCGCGTCACGTCGCCATTCACCGGGCGCGCCTGCGCGTGGTGGGAGGTCGAGCTGCAGACGCTGCGCACGTCGAACAAGGGCATGAAGCAGTGGAGCACCGTGTACCGCGAAAGCTCCGGGCAGCCGTTCTACTTGTCCGATGGCACGGGCGAGGTGCTGGTGTTCCCGCATGGCGCCGAGGTGCGCGCCGGACACGTGGTGAGCGAGGAGACCATGGGGCTCGGCGTGCCGGAGCTGTACTCGAGCTTCATGGACGGCCGCCAGCTGGGCATGCGTCACATCTGGAGCATGGGCCCGATGCGCTTCCGTGAGCGCATGCTCGAGGAAGGCCAGGCCATCTACCTGCTCGGCCGTGCGCAGCCGCGTGCGCAGTCGGTGAGCGTGTCGATGGATGAAGACGTCTTGCAGGCGACCGGTACCGATTCGATCGGGGCCACGCACGTGCGCACGCACGATGCCGATTGCCACGCCGTGATCCGCCGCGACAAGCGCGACCCGGCGTTCCTGATCACGGATCGCAGCGAGAAGATGATGACGGTGGAGTACGGCCTGAAGGCGTTCGGTGGGCTCGTGGGTGGGCCCGTGCTGGCGCTGTTCGGCCTGTGGTGCCTGATCGAGTTGGCCAGGAGCGGCGATCTGCCGCTCGGGTGATACCCGCTGCCATCCGGCGGGGCTTCCAAGGAGGACATGATGCACCCGGCAGAGATCCTGTGGACGGCCGTGATCGGCTTCGTCGTCGTGGGTTCGGTGGGTTACTTCCTGTCGATCTACAACGGCCTGATCGAGCTCAAGAACAACATCGGGCGGTCGTGGGCGAACGTCGATGTGCTCTTGAAGCAGCGCCACGACGAGCTCCCCAAGCTCGTGAAGACGTGCGAGGCGTACATGCAGCACGAGCGTGCGGTGTTCGATCGGCTGTCCGATGCGCGTGCAAGCGTGACGAACGCCCGCACGGTGACGCAGCGTGCCATGGCCGAGGGCCAGGTGAGCGGCGCGCTGGGCGCGTTCATGGCTGTGGCCGAGAACTATCCCGATCTCAAGGCCGACGCGTCGTTCAAGGCGCTGCAGCAGCGCATCAGCGAGTTGGAGAACGCGCTCGCCGATCGCCGCGAGTTCTATAACGACGTGGTGACGCTGTTCAACACGCGCATCGAGCAGATCCCCGATTCGTGGATCGCGCAGGGCATGCATCTGGAGCGCGCCGACCTGTTCCGCGCCACCGATGCCGAGCGCGAGGATCCGCGTATCGAGTTCCGTCAGACCGCATGACCCACTCCGTGACCGCACTGGGCGCGGCCCGCCGCGAGGGTTGCTCGCGGGGGGCCCGCCCGGTAGCTTCACGCCTTCCCGTCGCGACAAGGAAGCCGCCTCGATGACCCCATCCAGCTCATCCGCCATGCCCATGGACGACGACGCAGCCCACGTACCCGATGCGACCACGCGCGAACGCGTCTTGGTGGCCGGGCTCGGGCGCGCCGGGCTCGACTATGCCTGCGCATTCGCGATGCATCCGGGTGCCGAGGTCGTGGGCTTCGTGGATCCGCGCAATGAGCTGCGCCGCTTCGTGCGTGGCGTGGGCTTCCAAGCGCCGTCCGACGCGCTGTTGTCGCGCTGGCTCGAGAAGCGCTCCGCCGACTCCATCGTGATCGCTGCGCCGGCTGCCGAGGCGCCCGAGTTGGTGGAGCAGGCCGTGAAGGCCGGGCTCGCCGTGCTCGTGCATGGCCTGGCCGGCATGCCCGGCGACGTTGCCACCCGCATCCAGGCCTCGCTCGCCGCCAGCGAGCGGCCGGTGGCCGCGGGTGCTCCGGTGTTGTTCCACCCGCTGTTCGCGCGGGCGCGCCGCATCGGTGCGCTGTCGCCCGAGCGTGTCACGCAGGTGCGAGCGTCGGCGTCGGTGTCGCGCGTGTTCTCGCCGCTCGCGAACCCCGGCCGCGACGTGCTCGACTTCCTGCTCGCCGATCTGCTGTTGCTGCTCGATGCGTCGTTCGGCCCGGT
>JAIOPA010000095.1 GCA_021414165.1 Candidatus Eiseniibacteriota bacterium | reverse complement strand
TTGGGCTCGCCGTGCGTGGCCCAGCGCGTGTGCCCCATGCCGAAGTGGCCCTTGACGGGCTGCTCCTTGAGGCGCGCCTCGAGCGCGCGCAGCTTGCCGGCCGCTTTCACGACCTGCAGCGAGCCTTCGCCATGCAGCGCCACGCCCGCGGAGTCATAGCCGCGGTACTCGAGGCGCTTGAGCCCCTCCATGAGGATCGGAAGGCATTCCCGGTGGCCGACGTAGCCGACGATGCCGCACATGTCAGGACCTCCCGCCGGGCACGGCCAAGGCCGCGCGCGAGCGTTCGACCAACGCGCGGGTACCCGCGGCGTCGGGGGATTCCGCGATGACACGGACCACGGGCTCGGTGCCCGAGGGCCGGACATGCACCCACGCCTCGCCTTGTGCGAAACGCAGACCATCGGCGGCATCGAGCGTCCAGTCACCGAACGCCTTGCGAAGCCGCTCCGCCGCGCGCTCCCAGGGTTCCTCGGGGCGCTCGAGCTTGTCCTTGATCATCGTGTAACGGGGGAGCGAGTCAGCCAGTTCTCGCAACGTCGCACCATTGCGCATCGCATGCGCCACGAGCGCCATCGCCACCAGTCCATCACGGCCATGATGCGCGGCCGGCAGGATCATGCCGCCATTGCCCTCACCACCGGCGACCGCGCGCTGCGCGTGCATGCCCTGCACCACGTGCGCCTCGCCCACCGGCGTGCGGAAGAACGGCACGCCCGCGCGTTCACACACCGTTTCGAGCATACGGCTGGTGCTCAGGTTTGTCACCACCGGGCCGCGCTCGGTCTCGAGTGCAACCTGCGTGCCGATGACGACCGTGTACTCCTCGCCCAGCGGCACTCCCGCGGCATCGACGAACGCCGCGCGATCGCTGTCCGGGTCGCTCGCGATGCCGAGATCGGCACCGGCCTTGCGCACCGCCTCCCCCAGCGCCCCCAGGTGCTCGGGCAGCGGTTCGAGCACACGCGTGAACGCGCCGTTGGGCTCGCAGTCGAGCAACGTGACCTTGGCGCCCAGGCGCTCGAGCAGCGCGGGCAGTGCGATGCCACCCACGCTCGCGCAACCGTCCACCACCACGTGCAGCGCGCGCTTCCGGATGGCCGTGACATCGATGTGCTTGAGCCCCAGCACGCGCTCCAGATGCCATTCGAGCGCGCCCGATTCCTCGCGCACGCGGCCCACGTGATCCCAGGCCACCCACAGGTCGCGGTTCGTCTCGAAGCGCTCGCGCACCTCGGCGCCCTCGCGCGGCCCCAGGAACTCACCGGCGTTCGAGAGGAACTTGAGCGCGTTCCACGGCGCAGGATTGTGGCTCGCGGTCAGGATGATGCCACCCGCAGCCTTGAGGTGCTCCACGGCCATCTGCGTGGTCGGCGTGGTGGCGAGACCGATGTCGACGACGTCGCGCCCGGCGGCATTGAGCCCAGCGCAGGCGGCGAGCCGCATCATGGGTCCGGTGACGCGCGCATCACGCCCGATCACGACCGGACCGGCGGTGGGCAGTGCCTTGGCGAACG
>JAIOPA010000094.1 GCA_021414165.1 Candidatus Eiseniibacteriota bacterium | reverse complement strand
CCATCGCATCGGCCGATCCAGGTGAACTGGTTGGCGTTCCCTTCGCCAGGATCGCGTATCCAGTCCTTCCGCTGGATGGTGAATGGCAACGTCAACGACGAGACGCCGCGCTCGGATGAAGCGACTGACTTGATCCACTGGAGTCAGCCCAGCCCGACGATGCCGAACTCCGTCACGCTTCCCGGTTTCGACGATGGCGAGCATCGCTTCTATCTCGAGTGCAGCGACAACAACGGCCAGAAGAGCCTTGGCATCCTCAAGATGACCGCGGTCACGCCGGCGTTCGATCGTCAGCTGCTCATCGTGGACGACACCCGCCTCGAGGTCGACAAGTACTCGGCCGGTTGCCCCACGTTCTACACGCGTCCGTGGCCGTCGCGCGCCGAGTTCGACACGTTCCTGTTCGCGCGCGGCAACACGCCGTGGCGTTGCACGAAGAACCCCACGACCGGTGTCACCACGCCTCCGGGGCTTTTCGCGGGTTACTCGTTCGACACGCTCGGTACGCGTCTGGGTCTCGAGAACCCGGCGAACGGCGTGCGTCTGTCGAAGATCGGTGCCTACAAGAACCTCGTCTGGCTCGTGGACGACGTGGGTGGCCAGTACATCGACAACCTCGACCAGAGCATCTTCCCGGTCACCGCGCTCTACTCCATGAGCGGACCGGGCCGCGCCAGCACGCTGGCGGCTTACGTGCAGCTGGGCGGCCGCGTGTGGATGGCGGGTGGTGGTGCGGCGTACGCATCGCTCATCAACTTCAACCGTCGGCAGAACGACCAGGGCCAGACCACCGTGTTCAACGATGTGCAGGGTGAGCTGGCGCCGAGCCGTATCATGTACGACGGTGCGCACTGGCGTTCGAGCATCGGCATCACGAAGAGTGGTGTGCACTCGTTCCGCTACGACTTCAACGTGTTCACCGGTCCGGACAGCACGAATCCGGTCACGCGTGTGGTCACGCCGGGCTGGTCGCACTTCAACCGCTACACGGGTACGACGCTCAACTCGCCGGACTACACCAAGCTCCCGGCCGAGATGCGTTGGAAGACGCCCGCCACCGACCCGATCCCGCCGACGCGTCTGAGCTCGGCCTCGGGCTTGTTCTATCCGACCAGCTACCCGAGCGAGTATCTGCTCGCGGGTAACTCGATCCTCGAGGACGTGAATCCGGATCCCGAGGTCACGCAGGAGCGGTCGGTGCTCGACACGCTGTACTACTCGCAGGCCATCGTCCTCTTGCGCAACAACCCGCCCACGATGACCTACTACCACGGTAACGAAGCCAATCAGTTCGTCTTCTCGGGCTTCAATCTGTGGACCTATGCACGACAGGATTGCATGGGCCTGGTCGACTTCGTGCTCCAGGACATCTGGGGCCTGACCCGCAGCAATGTCGACCGCGGTTCCCTGACCCCGGCCTCGCCGGGTGGCGGCGCCTCTCCGGCCCGCGTCGTGACCCCTGCCCAACGATCTGTCAGCGCGCGCGTGCCGAACGGCGCCACGCGGGAGTGACCATGACCAAGCAGACCTCGGGCGGCGCGCTTCGCGCCGCCGTCCTCGCCGTGACGTTGGCCCTCGTGGCCAGCGTCGCGGCGCGTCCGGCTCACGCCGCGTCCGTCACGCCGGATATCCCGGTGTGGGCGAATGCCGGCGCGTGGCAGGACAGTTCGCTCATCTTCAAGTCGCGCTGCATCGGCAGCTTCAAGGGGCCGCTCGCCGAGAGCCTCAAGACGACGCCGCGCGCGATCACGCTGCGCTTCCTGCGTGACCGTAAGACCGAGGCGCGCCCGGATTTCGGTGGCTACCGCATCTATCGCATGACCAACACGCCCGACAGCACGAAGGCCGTGTTGATCCGCCGCTTCTCGGTCAACGCCGGTAGCGAGCTCACGTGGAACCTGTCGCGGCTCAATACCTCGTCGATGAACTACATCTGCAATAACACGGTCGTGCACGACAGCATCGTCACGTTCGTGGACCCGGATTCGAACGGCCAGTACATCAAGGTCTGCCGCCGTCCGGGCACCGTGAATGGCCGCTGCGAGACGCCGGGCGATTCGGTCTTCG
The DNA here is from genome assembly GCA_021414165.1 of Candidatus Eiseniibacteriota bacterium. Taxonomy (GTDB): domain Bacteria; phylum Eisenbacteria; class RBG-16-71-46; order RBG-16-71-46; family RBG-16-71-46; genus JAIOPA01. The sequence continues at coordinate 1,493 of JAIOPA010000094.1, read as the reverse complement.
TGCTCTCGCCGCCGCCGGGCCCGCACGATGGCTTCCTCACTTGGTACTCGATCACGATCGAGCGCAGGAACACGACGGATCCCGACTACGAGGATCTGTTCCTGCCCGACACGCTCGATAACTTCGCGCGCTGTGGCACGCCCGGCGCACGCAACACGTGCCCGAATCTGAATCACAAGCTCCGCAATCTCGCCGGGCCGGTCGAGCCCACGGGCGGCCCCACGGCCGACCTCGAGCGCGTGTTCGCGGTGCCGAATCCGTATCGTGGCAGCGAGGTCTGGGATCAGCCCGGGCAGGGAGAGGTGCATTTCATCAACCTGCCGGTGCGTTCCAAGATCAGCATCTACACGGTGGCCGGTGATCTGGTCCGCGAGATCGAGCACAACGATCCGATCCGCGACTTCGAGCGCTGGGACCTCAAGAATGGCGCGGGCAAGCAGGTCGCCTCGGGCATCTACATGTACCGGGTCGAATCGGGCCGCTTCCACTTCCAGAATCGACTGGTCGTCATTCGCTGAACGAAAGAGCGTTTCATGAGCCGGGGCCTGCGAGAGCAGGCCCCGGTCGCATGAACGCCCGAAGCCGCGACGCCCTGGGCGGAACGGTGGACATGTCTCGGGACCGGGAGCGCATGCGACTGCAAGCCGAAGTGCTCGTCGTCCGCGGCCACATCGCGGAGTCGCGCCATCGAGTGCAGGCGGTCGTGGTCCGTGCCGACGGCACGGTCCGCGCGGCGACCGCACATCCCGACCGGCCGACCTCGTTCCGTTCTGCGGCGAAGCCGTTCCAGTTGCTGCCGTTCGTCGAGCGTGGCCATGCCGATCGCATGGGCCTGTCCGAGCCCGAACTGGCGATCATGGCGGCCTCGCATTCGGGTAGCCGTGCGCATCTGCGGATCGTCGAGGGCCTGCTGCACCGCATGGGGCTCACGCATACCGCGCTGGCGTGTGGCTACCACGACCCCATGGACACGGAGTCGCTCGAGGACGTGCGGCGCGATCCTGCGCTGCGCACGGCGCTCTACAACAACTGTTCGGGCAAGCACACCGGCATGCTGGCGTTCTGTCAGGCCGAGGGCTGGCCCACCGCGGGCTACGAGCTGGCCACGCACCCGCTGCAGCGCCTCATGCGCGAGACGGTCGCGGAGTGCTGTGAGGTGGCCCCCGAGAGTGTGCTCACGGGCATCGATGGCTGTGGCATCCCCGTGTTCGGCATTCCGCTGGTGCAGATGGCGCTGGGCTATGCCCACATCGCCGAGGCCATGGCCAAGGGCGGCGGGCCGCGCCAACTGGCGCTACAGCGCATCGCCCGGGTCATGACGCGGCACCCCGTCGTGGTGGAGGGCGAGGGCCGTCCGGCCACCGACCTCATGCGGGTCACGGGCGGCGGCCTGCTGGCCAAGAGCGGGGCCGAGGGGCTCCTGCTGCTCGCCGACCCCGTCCGGGGCGAGGGTGTTGCCATCAAGTGCGAGGACGGTGCCATGCGGGCCCTGG
>JAIOPA010000093.1 GCA_021414165.1 Candidatus Eiseniibacteriota bacterium | reverse complement strand
CGCAGGTCCCAGAGCAGGCCCGACAGGATCATGCCGTTGCCCCACGGGCTCGCGGCCTCACCACCGGCGAAACCCACATGGTCGTAGTTCGACATGTGCCAGAGCGGCAGCGGCATGTCGACGCGCGTCGTGCCATTGGGGAACGGTAGGTAGAGCCACTCCCCGATCGCCGGGTCGCCCGTGACCACGGCGGCGAAGTAGTCCGCCAGGCCCTCATGCAGCGCGCCGGCCTCGCGGCGCAGGCTCGTGGGCTGGATGTCGTGGGCATAGAGCACGGCATGCGTCGTCTCGTGGATCACGATGTCCGCGGCGCGCGCGACCTCGTGCACGAAGCCCGTGATGGGCCGGCCCAGGAAGATGAAGCGCCCGCTCGTGAAGGCCACGAACGGATCGGTGCGGTACTGCACGCGCACCACCAGCGACTCGGCGAGCGGTGCCATCCCCAACTGCCGGATCAGCACGTCCTGCAGGAAGCGCGCGACATGGTAGTAGGCGTTGACCTGATCGAACGATGGATCGTCCGGGCCGTACAGATAGTCGCCTCCGCCCGTGCTCCGGGCCGCGGGATACAACGAGTCCTCGATCCGCAACAACCCCGATGCGAGCGAAGCGCCTGCGCCGATGCCGGGCAACTCCACCTGCGTGAGCGTGCCACGCGGATCGGTCATGAACACGAGCCCGGCGGCATGTGACACGCCGTCGTCGAGCACGAGCACCTGTCCATCCCGGGCATCGACCCACGAGCGGATAGCGCGTCCCTCGGCGCTGTGCGTGGTGATCTCCCACGCCAGCCGGTCGGCGCCATCGCCCGCGCGGATCGCAAGCCGTGCCTGCGCCGGCTGCTGGGCCAGTGACACGCCGAGCGCACTGGCCACCGTGGCGATGGCCTGGCCCTCGGCGACCGTGGGCACCACCTCGAGCTCGAGGCCAGGCCGTGCCGACGAGGCCAGGCCGAACAACACGCCATCGGCGTTCACCAGCGCACGGCTCTCGCCGCCCACCACCGGCACCCCGCGATACCATTGCTCGAGCGTCACGCGCTGCACGCCGTCGCGCCGCGGTTCCACGCCGCGCAGGCGCAGCTCATCGAGTCCGGGCCGCAGCCCGAACACCGCGCCATGCTCCGTGCACCAGCGCACCACTGCGTCGCCCGGGTCACGGCCGCGGCTCGAGAGCGGCACCGCAAGACCTCGGAGCGCGATCGCCTGGGACTGCTCAGGGTCCACCACGACCACGGCCTCGGGCCCGAGCGTGGCGCGCAGGTCCTGCACGGCGGCTTGCTCCCGCAGCCCGGCTTGCGCAGTGAGCGGCGCGAATACGCACACGCCGATCATACCCAGCAACGACATGATCGAGTGGCGACGTCTGGAATTCATACTCCCCCTGGATCCCGGTCGGATGTGGCCAGTGTTGCACCGCGCGAAGCCCGGGTCCATTGGAATATGAGGGTCCGCGCTCAGCCCTGAACCGCACTCGACAGGCGCGCCTGCACGGCCGCCAGCACCTCGGCGGGCTCGATCGTGGTCATGCAACGGAAGTGCCCGAGCGGGCAGGCCTTGCGGCCATGCAATGTACAGGGCTGGCAGGCCAGCTCCCGGCAGATCACCGTGTGGTGTTCCCCCACGGGCCGGAACCCCAGCACGGGTGATGTACTGCCGAACAGCGCCACGACCGGCCGGCCACGCGCCGCGGCCAGATGCATGAGTCCCGAGTCGTGCGTGACCGCCACCGTGCACACGCCCAGGAGCGCCGCTGCGCGCTCGATCGACTCCGTGTACCACTTCGCGCCGCCGCTGGCGCTCACCTGCGCATCGAGCCGGGGCAGCGCGCGCCGTTCGGCCGCCGTGCCGATGATCATGCGCCCCACGCCGAGCCCGGCAAGTGCGGCCTCGAGCGCGCACCAGCGCTCCTCGGGCCAGCGCTTGGTCTCGTGTGCGGCCCCCGGTGCCAACGCCACACACACGCCCGCCGGTGCAAGGCTGTCCCGCTCGGCTTGCGCCCAGGCCTCGGTCACGGGCCGCACGCTCACGCGGGGCGCCTGGTTCACGGGCACGCCGATCGGCGCGAGCGTGGCCGCGTAGCGCTCGGTCACGTGTGGCAACGGTTGCGGGTGCGTCCAGCGCGCGTGGATCCAGCGCGCGCGCTGCAGGCGACGGCTGTCGGTGCGCAGCACCACCCCGCGCTGGCGGAACGTGAGCAACCGCGTGCGCGAGCTGGCGTGCAGGTCCACGATGAGGTCGTGCTTCTCCAACTCGGCGCTCATGCTCACCAGGTCCTCGACCTTGCGCGCATCGCGCTCCAGTTCGCGCACGTGCGTGATCGCCGGATCATGCGCCACGAGATCGGCGAACTCCTCCTTGACCCAGTAGTCGAGCTCGGCCGTGGGGTACGCGGCGCGCAGGGCATGCACCACCGGTAGCGTGAGCACCACGTCGCCGAGCGACGACAGACGCAACACGGCGATCCGCCGGAAGCCGCCCTCGGGCACGGCCACCGCTTGCACCTTCCGGCTCATGCGTCGCGGAACTGCAGGTCGTGGAGCCGGCGGTACACCCCGCCCGCCGCGTGCAGTGTGTCATGCCGGCCACTCTCGACGATGCGGCCATGCTCGAACACCAGGATGCGGTCGGCGTGCTGCACGGTCGACAACCGGTGCGCGATCACCAGCACGGTGCGGTCGTGCATGAGCGTCTCGAGGGCTTCCTGCACGAGCCGTTCGCTCTCGGTGTCGAGCGCAGAAGTGGCCTCATCGAGCAGCAGGATGGGCGGGTTGCGCAACAATGCACGGGCGATCGCGAGCCGCTGGCGCTCGCCGCCCGACAACAGCACGCCGCGGTCGCCGATGATCGTGCCGTAGCCCTGCGGTAGCCGGGCGATGAACTCGTGCGCGTGCGCGGCGCGCGCCGCAGCCTCGACGCGTTCATCGCTCACGCCGTCGAGCCCGTAAGCGATATTGGATCGCACGGTGTCGTGGAACAGGATCGTCTCCTGCGAGACCACACCGAGCTGCTGGCGGAGCGACGCCAACGTGACCGCGCGCAGATCCACGCCATCGATCGTGACGCGGCCCTGCGACGGATCATGGAAGCGCGCGAGCAGATCGAGCGTGGTGCTCTTGCCGGCACCGCTCGAACCCACCAGCGCCACCACCTCGCCTCTGCGGACCGAGAAGTCGATGTCGTGCAGCACGGCACGGTCGGCGGCGTACGAGAACGACACGTGCTCGAAACGGATCGCATCGGCGAGCGGCACCAGCGGGCGCGCATCGGGCGCGTCGGCGATGGCGGGCGGCGTGTCGAGCACGGCCCACACGCGGTCGGCCGCGCCGATCCCCGAGGCGAGCGTGCCGCCCATCTCGGACAGGCTCTTGACCGGCGACATGAGGCTGAGCAGCGCGGCCACGAACGTGAACAGGCGCTCGGGCGGCAGCGTATGCGTCTGGAACACCTCGCGCGCGCCCATCCAGCCAATGGCCACCGCGACCACGATGATGGCGTACTCCGACATGGGCTTGGCCGCGGCCGAGACCCGGCGCAGGCGCGTGAACGCGCGGAAGTAACCACTGTTCCAGCGCTCGAAGCGGGCTTCTTCGTGCTTCTCGGCGCCGAATGCGCGCACGATGCGGCCACCGGAGAGGTTCTCTTGCAGGACGCCCGTGAGCGACGCCATCTCCTCCTGGGCGCGGCCCGAGCGCTTGCGCATCTTGCGCCCGATCATGACCAGCACCCATGCCGCGGGCGGCAGCACCACGAACGAGAACAGCGCCAGCCGCCACGATGCCGCGAACACCATGACCAACGTTCCGATGAACGTGAGTCCGTCCTTGAGAAGATTGCTGATGCCGGCGGCCAATGCGCCACGCAGTGCTTCCACGTCGCTCGTGACACGCGACATGAGCTCGCCCGAGCGCCGCGCGTTCAGGTACGAGAGCGGCAGCCGCTGCAGGTGGCCGAACAACTGGCGGCGCAGGTCACGGGTGGCGGCCTGTTCCACCGACACGCTCAGGTACGACGCACCGTAGTCGGCGAGATTGCGGATCAGGAACAGCGTCAGGATGACGAGGCACAGCCGCTCGAACGCCTCGAACGGACCCACCGCGGCGAGCCAGCGCGTGAGTGCGGCCTGCCACTCGGCGAGCACCGGGATCCCCACGGGCGAGGCCGACGGCACGCCTTTGGGCGCCGCACCATCGGCGCCCCGGAACAGCACGCCCATGAACGGTTGGATGAGCACGAGCCATGCGGTCGAGGTCGCGGAGTACACGACCATGCAGGCGATGGCGGCGGCGAGCCGCAGCCGGTAGGGCCGCAGCAGCCCGAACAAGCGGGCGAGTGCTTTCACGCCGTCAGGCGTCGCGGCCGCGCGGCGGAGCGGTCGGCTCGGGCTCGGCCAGGGCGGCCAGCAACTCCACCCCGCGGCGGAAGTCGGCCATCGTGTCCTCGGGCCGCGCCGACAACTGGCCGGCCTCGACCAGCTCGAACACGATCGTGCCGATGTCCTCGGTGCCCTTGACGCCCCACTCCGAGAACACCATGGGCGCGAGCGGTCCGAACTCCTCGCGCGCCACGCGGATCACGCCGTGCACGAGCTCATGCCCCGCGAGATGACGGCGATCCGCATCCGCCAGCCGTTCGGCCGGGAGCGCGCGCACCGTCTCCCCCAATGCTGCCACGATGAACACGTAGGCCTCGCGCGAGTACTGGCTACCCTTCTCGCGCAGGTCATCCACGGCATCGCGGAACAACGTCTCGGGACTGCTCATGACACCTCCTCGGAACCTGCCCGGACTATAGGGGGCGGCCCGAACCGGGCACAAGCGGGGCCTTGGAGTCGGCGGGACGGCGGAGAACCACCCGGCGGCGGCCCCAGACCGCCGATCGGGCGGGGTGATCGAGGTTCGTGTGCAGGCCGCGGCTCTCCTTGCGGCGCGAGGCCGAGGCCACGATGAGGCTGGCGACCAACGCGATGTTGCGCAGTTCCACCAGGTCGGGCGACAACCGCAGACGCTCGTAGTCGCGCTCGATCTCGTCGGACAACAACGCCAGCCGGCGGCTCGCGAACGCCAGTCGCTCGTCGCTGCGCACGATGCCGACCAGTTCCCACATGACGCGGCGCACGGAGTCCCAGTTGTGGTCGCTCACCACCGCTTCACGCGGCGGCCGCGTGCCCACCGATCGCCAGCTGTCGGGCTTGGGTGCGCGTGGCACGCGAGCGAGCCGCTGGCGGATCTCACCGGCGGCGCGATGCGCGCCGACCAGCGCTTCGAGCAACGAGTTGCTGGCGAGCCGGTTCGCACCATGCAGCCCGGTGCACGCCACCTCGCCGATGGCATACAGGCCATCGAGCGCGGTACGGCCACCCAGCGTGGCCTGCACACCGCCGCACATGTAGTGCGCGGCCGGCACGACGGGGATCGGCTCGCGCGTCATGTCGATACCCAGTTCCTTGAGCCGCGCATGGATATTGGGGAAGCGCGCGCGGATGCGCGCGGCCGGCACGTGCGTGAGGTCGAGCCACACATGCGGCTCGCCGCGCCGCTTCATCTCGCGATCGATCGCGCGCGCCACGATGTCGCGCGGCGCCAACTCGGCGCGCGGGTGCACCGCGGGCATGAAGCGCGTGCCGTCGAGCGTACGCAGCCGCGCACCCTCGCCGCGCACGGCCTCACTGATGAGGAACGTGCGCGCGGCCGGGTGGTACAGACACGTGGGATGGAACTGCACGAACTCGAGGCTCTCGACCTTGGCCCCGGCGCGATACGCCATGGCGAGACCATCGCCCGTCGCCACATCGGGATTCGTGGTGTACAGGTAGACCTTGCCGCAGCCGCCCGTGGCCAGCACCGTGGCGCGCGCGGTCATGGGCCGGATGCGGCCACTCGCGCGGTCCATGACATAGGCGCCCCACACGGTGTCACGCCCCGAGCCGCGGCTCTGCCCGAGCCGGGACGCCAGGATGAGGTC
>JAIOPA010000092.1 GCA_021414165.1 Candidatus Eiseniibacteriota bacterium | reverse complement strand
CCCTTACCGGGCGAACCGTTCGGCGCGAGCGTGGTGCCTACTCCCAACACATACGCCGGTGCGGCGTGTGCGGCGCCGGCCATGCAGGCCAACGCCACCACCACTGCCCACCAGGCGCTCTGGAGTCGGGCGCGCATCAGATGTCCAGGTTCTTCACGGCCAGCGCGTTCTCCTCGATGAACTGGCGGCGCGGCTCGACCTGTTCACCCATGAGGATCGTGAAGATGCGGTCGGCCTCGACCGCGTCGTCACTGTTGACCTTCACGAGCGTGCGCGTCTCCGGGTTCATCGTGGTCTTCCAGAGCTGGTCCGGGTTCATTTCACCCAAGCCCTTGTAGCGCTGCACCTGCACGTTCTTCTTGCCGATGCGCGCAATGGCTTCTTCGCGTTCCTTCTCGTCGAAGCAGTAGTGCTCGTCCTTGCCGGCCTTCACCAGGAACAGCGGCGGCTGGGCAATGTAGACGTGACCTGCGTCGACCAACGGCCGCAGTTCGCGGAACAGGAACGTGAGCAGCAGCGTACGGATGTGCGCACCGTCGACGTCGGCATCTGCCATGAGGATGATGCGGTGGTAGCGCAGCTTGCTGATATCAAACTCGTCCTTCACGCCTGCGCCGAGGGCCGTGATGATGCTGCGGATCTCCTCGTTGGCGAGGATCTTGTCGATGCGCGCCTTCTCGACGTTCAGGATCTTGCCGCGGATGGGCAGGATGGCCTGGAAGCGGCGATCGCGGCCCTGCTTGGCGGAACCACCGGCCGAGTCACCCTCGACGATGTAGATCTCGCACTCTTCCGGGTTGTCCCACGCGCAGTCGGCGAGCTTGCCCGGCAGCGAACCGCCATCGAGGATCGTCTTGCGCCGCGCGAGATCGCGCGCCTTGCGCGCCGCCTCACGGGCCCGTGCTGCCGAGATCATCTTCTCGACGATCTTGCGCGCGACCGACGGGTTCTCCTCGAAGTACTCGCGCAGCCCCTCGCCCACGACGGTCTCGACCGCGCCCTTGATCTCGCTGTTGCCGAGCTTGGTCTTGGTCTGACCCTCGAACTGCGGGTTCTGCATCTTCACGGACACGACGGCCACGAGACCTTCGCGCACGTCCTCGCCGCCGATGTCGGCCTTGAGGCTCTTCATGAGGCCTTCGCTCTTCGCGTAGTTCACCAGCGTACGGGTGAGCGCAGAGCGGAAGCCGCCGACGTGCGTGCCGCCTTCGTGCGTATTGATGTTGTTCACGAACGACAGCAGCGTCTCGGAGTACGTGTCGTTGTACTGGAACGCCACGTCGACCGCGACCATGTCGCGCTCACGCTGGAACACGACCGGCTTGTTGTGCAGCGTCTCCTTGTTCGTGTTCAGGTACTTCACGAACTCGGCGATGCCACCCTTGGCGAAGTACTCCGCCGTCTTGTCGGTGCGCTCGTCGGTGAGGTGGATCGTGAGGCCGCTGTTGAGATACGCCAGCTCGCGCAAGCGCGACGCCACCGTGTCCCAGTTGAACTCCGCGACCTCGAAGATCGTGGCGTCGGGATGGAAGCGCACCGTGGTGCCGCTTCCCTTCTCCTTCTTGTCGGCCGCGCGCGACGACATGGCGGCCACCGGCACACCGCGCTTGTACTCCTGCGAGTACACCTTGCCCTCGCGGAGCACCTCGACCGTGCACCAGTCCGACAGCGCGTTCACGCACGACACACCGACGCCGTGCAGACCGCCCGAGACCTTGTACGAGTCGTTGTCGAACTTGCCGCCGGCGTGCAGCGTGGTCATGACGACCTCGAGCGCCGGCTTCTTCATGGTGGCGTGGATATCGACCGGGATACCACGGCCGTTATCGCTCACCTGGATGCTGCCGTCCTTCATGATGGTCACTTTGACCGTGTCACAATGGCCGGACAGCGCTTCGTCGACCGAGTTATCGACGACTTCCCAGATCAGATGGTGCAGACCGCGAACGCCGATATCGCCGATGTACATGGCGGGGCGCTTGCGCACGGCCTCGAGACCCTCGAGGACCGTGATGCTGGTAGCGTCGTAATGGTGACCCTTGGGCTCCGCCGTCAAAGTACCGTCTCCTTCTTTCGTGCTCACCGCAGGCTCCTTCCGCGGGCCGGCACCCAGCGCACTTCGCGCACGATGTCGCGTCCGAGGTGCCGGTTCAGTTTGCGCACGAGCTCACGTTCAAGGAACCCGAGCTCCTGCATCCAGGCCGATCCTTCGACCTCCACGGTCAGCGAGCCGTCGCGGAACGAGACCGCACGCGCATGCTTCGCGATGCGTTCCCCTGCGACCGCCGGCCATTCCGTGACGGCTTGCCAACCCCTCGCGTCCTCCTCCAGGCCCAGTTGCTTGAACAGCTCCGGGAGGATCGTGGCGAGGGACTTCATGTCGCGCATCTGGCGTTACGACTTCTTTCCTGCACCGGCCGTCTCGCGCTCCACGCCGCCGGCATCCGGCAGACGCAGCGGCATGACCAGGCACAACAGCTCCTCGTCGGCCTGCGCAAGTGCACCCACCGGCTCGACGATGCCGGCGGACAGTGCGGTCTTGAGACGGAACACCACCTTCTCCGTGGGGATGTTCCGCAACGTCTGGAGCAGATAGCGCGCGTTGTAACCGATCTCCATGTCCTCGCCCTTGTACTCGGCGCCGACCTGCTGCTCGCCGGAACCGAAGTCGGCCGTGGCCGACGACACCGCGAGCTGATCGTTCTTCAACGAGAAGCGCACTTGCTGCGTGTTGCTGTCCGCGTGCGACGCCACGATGTCCACGGCCTCGATGAGGTCCATGCGCGACACGGTGAGCGAACGCGGGTTGTCCTTGGGGATCACCTGCTCGTAGTTCGGGTACGGGCCTTCGAGCAAGCGCGCCGTGACCTGCACGCGGTACTCGCCCACCTGGGCCACGAAGCCGATATGCGACTTGCTGTCGGCAATGCGGATCTCGACCGGGCTCGTGGAGTCCGCCGACACGCGGCTCATGAGCGACAGCGCGCGCGGCGGCACGATGATGCCCTCGCGCGACAGGTCGCCGAACGTGCCCTTGCACGTGGCGCGCGCCAGGCGATGGCCATCGGTGGCCACGAACGCGATGAACTGCGGGCTACCGTGCATGAACACGCCATTGAGCGAAGCGCGCGTGGTCTCTTCGGACACCGCATACGCCGTGCGCTCGGCGAGCCGCGCGAGCGTCTCACCCGGCAGCGTGAGCTGCGTGCCGCCCTTGAGTTCCGGCGGCGTGGGGTACTCGTCCGACTTCTGCACCGGGAAGCGCGAGACGCCCTTGCCGTCGCCGTACGAGACCTCGAGCTGGTTCTTGACGATGCGCAACGAGACGGCGCCACGCGGCATCTTGCGCACGACCTCGTTGAAATGCTTGGCGGCGACGGCGATCCGGCCGGGGGCCTGGGCCATGGCCGGCACGGTCACGCTGGTCGTGAGATCGAGGTCGCTACCGGTGATGCGCAGGCTCTGCTGGTCGGCCTCGAACAACAGGCAGTTGAGCAGGGGCTGCGCACTCTTCTGGGGAACCGATCCGAGGGCACGGGCCACGGCAAAAGCCAGATCGCCCTGCTGGATGGTGAGGTCCATGGGTCACTCCCTGACGGCTAGGAACATCATGTCCGGCCACGGTGTCCGCCACGCCCGTAACGCGGCTCCGGGGGGCTTCTCGGATGGGCCGCGCCATTCTAGGCACCCCCCTACAGGAAGGCAAGCGCGGAAAAGCCTTTAAGCCTGCTTCTAAGTCCTTTTCTTTCAATCAATAAAGCTTCAGTAACAGTAGGGGCTGTGGGCGGCGTGGATAACTTGCGTTCGCGGCTCCTGAGCCGATTCGTTGCAACGGCTTCGGCGATCCAGCCCGCTGTGGACGGACACCCCGGTCATCCACAGCCTGTACACGAAAGGGCGGGGTCTCCCCCGCCCTTCGGATCCATCCACCCGCCGTCCACGGCGAGTCCACGGCTTATCCAGAGGCCACTGTGGAGAACAGGGCGTTCACCTTGTCCCGGAACACGTCATCGCCCGCGATCCGCTCCGCCACCTGCTTGCAGGCGTGGATCACGGTGCTGTGGTCACGGCCGCCGAAGACGCGTCCGATCTCGACCAGCGACAGCTCCGTGAGGTGCCGCATGAGGTACATGGCGACCTGCCGCGGCAGCGCGATGGCCTGGGTGCGGCGCTTGCCCACCAGCGAGTCCAGCCGCACGCCGAAGCGCTCGGACACGGCTGCCAGGATGCGATCCGGCGTGGTGTGCTCGGGCTCCGGCTTCACGTACTGGGCCAGCACTTCATTGGCCAGCTCGGGCGTGATGTCGCGGTGCGTGAGGCTGGCCACGGCCATGAGTCGCACCAGGCAGCCCTCCAGGTCGCGCACGTTGCCGCGCACCCGGTCGGCGATCAGCAGCACCACGTCGTCCGCCAGGCGCAGCCCGCTCGATTCCTGCTCGCAACGCTGACGCAGGATGGCGATGCGCGTCTCGAGGTCCGGCAACTGCGTGTCGGCCACGAGGCCCTGATTGAAGCGCGAGATCAGGCGATCCTCGAGCCCCGCGATGTCCTTGGGCGGCTTGTCCGCGGTGACGACGATCTGCTTGTGGGCGTCGCGCAGGGCGTTGAACGTGTGGAAGAACTCCTCCTGCGTCGATTCCTTGCCCGCCAGGAACTGCACGTCGTCCACCAGCAGCACGTCGACGTTGCGGTACTTGTTGCGGAACGCCAGCGTCTGGCCGTGCTGGATGGCCCAGATCATCTCGTTCGTGAAGCGCTCGGCGGTCACGTAGTAGACGCGCGCATCGGGCTTGAGCCGCTTCACTTCATGGCCGACGGCATTGAGCAGGTGCGTCTTGCCCAGGCCCGAGGCGCCATGGATGAAGAGCGGGTTGTAGACCTCGCCGGGGCGCTGCGAGACCGCCATGGACGCGGCGTGCGCGAAGCGATTGCTGCCGCCGACCACGAACGTCTCGAACGTGAGACGCGGGTGCAGCTGGCTGTCGAGCCATTCACGAGCCGGCGCCGTGCGCGCCGCCACAAGGGTCGATGTGGCGGCGGCACGAGGCGCGGCCACCGGAACCGGGGCAGGAGCCACCGGGACCGGTTCGCGTGGCGAGAACCGCAACTCCGGGCACTGACCGAGTTCCTCGGCCAACGATTCGCGGAGCAGCGTGAGGTAGTGCTCGTGGATCCAGTCCACGAAGAAGGCGTTCGGGACCTCGAGGTCGACGCGCGTGGCAGAAAGCTCGCGCGGCTCGATGGGCCGGAACCACGTCTCGAAGGCCTGGGGGCTCGCGAGGCGCGACTTCACGCGCTCGAGGACCAACTCCCAGGCACCAGCAACCTGATCAGGGGACAGGGGCAGGACGGCCATTTCCAACATCCTTGCAGAGATGGTTCGTGCCGCGTTCCGCTGGGCGAGAGGGCATCGCAACTGCTTGCGTCTGCTCGATCTGGCCGAGAGGAGGGGGCGACTTCAACATCGGGGACGGGGGTTGTCCACATCTGTGGACGAACGGCTAACTCAAATCAAGACAATGTGTTGCAACCGATTTGAACCGGGTCCTCCACATTTCATCCACAGGCGACCGGACGGGGCCGGACAGGGGGCGTCGGGGGTTCGCGACCCGGATCGGGGGGCGATTCACAACGCTCGTATTCGCAATGGTTTGTGGTGTCGGTCCGAGGAGTCTTCCGCGGGCGAGGTGTTCGGTGCCCAACGGCGAGACCAGAGGCTAGCACCCACCCCCATGCCTCACAAGCCGTCTGTGGCGACTTCGTAAGGTGCTGGGAAACAGCGTGTTAGCGACTCGGACCCGAGCGCGGGGTGTTGCGTCCCCGCTCACGTGGCGCGCTCACGGGCGCATCTTGCTGTCACTGAACGCGATGCCGGGGCGCTGAACACCTCCGGATCGCGCCCGGCAGGACCCGTCGCGCGGGTCCCGGCCGGTCAGCAAACGCTCAGAACGGGAACAACACCCCGAGCGTGAACGCCATGTCGTCGCGGATCTCGTCGCTCACGCCCAGCTGGCCTTCGAGCAGGATGCGCATGTCGACGTTCGGGCGGAACTCGACGCCCGCACGCACGGGGAACGACGTGTCGGTGTCGCTCTGGCTGTTGATGTCGTAGCGGCTCAACAGCAGCGCCGCACCGCCATAGCCCACCCAACGGCCAGCGCCGTCGAGCGTGCGCGACATCACGAGCTGCGGGCCGACCGAGAGGATGGTGAAGTCATCGGCGCTCTCGACGCCGATCGCGCCACCCAGCGTGATCGTGAGTGGCGAGTTCTCGCCCTGGGCCGCCACCTGGCCGCGGAAATCGCCGCCCAGACGCACCGAGGTGCGGGTGTTGCCGCCGAAGTCGATGCGCGACAGCCCGCCATTGAAGCCGAAATCGAGCTTGGGATAGAACGACAGCCGCAGCTGCCCCTGCAGCGTGGCACTGCTGGCGTCGAACTGCAGGTACGCGCCACCCAGACGGCCGTTCACCGGCACGATGGTGGCTTCGCTGAAGGCGCCGTGGATCTGCGCGGCGGCGGGCATCGCGACGGTGGCGCACAACGCCAGTGCGAGCAGGACGTGCTTCACAGGGTGCTCCCTTCTTCTTCATCCGTGATCGGGGCCATGCACTCATCCTTGAGTGCGGGAAGCTGCGCGGCAGGTTGCCCCCCTCGCGCCCGATGGTCAAGCCGGGCAGGGGAGACGTGCGGGGGAGAAGCGTTACGGGGCAGGGGAGTGCCCGGTTGCGCGGCGGGCCGCCCGCGTGAGACAAGCGCGCCATGAAGCTCTTGAGCGATTTCGACGGCGTCTGGACGTTCCCGGCGGCGGAGGGCACTGCGCACGGCGCGGCGCTCGATGCCGCGTTGCTCGCTCTCCTGCCCACCGAGACCGACGCGGCGCGCGATTGGATCGGTGCTGCGCGCTGGGCCGTGCGCCAGGAGCCGATGCGTTGGGGTTGGTCCGTCGCGGGCCGGCTCTCGGCGTTCGGCGATGAAGACCCGTTCACCGAGCACGGTGCGGTGCTCCACTACCTCGCGCTACAGGCCGAGCGGGACCCGCTCGCCGCGCGCTTGGTGGCCGCGATCGAGGCCAAGGGCCAGTCGATCGAGGGCTTCGGTGGCGACGCGCATGTGGCCGGTGTGAAGCAGGTCGAATCGACGCGCGGCCCGGGCATCACCGAGGCGGCGGCCGATGCGGGCCGTCGCATGCTCGCGGGCGGCATCGAGATCGTGGTGGTGAGCAACTCCGGCACCGAGAAGCTGCAGCGCTGGTTCGAGCACGCGCGCGTGCCGGCCGTGGTGCACCCGACGCAGGTCGATGGGCAACTGCGGCTGCGCGGCTCGGCCAAGAAGTTCGTGCTCGGCCCCTCGCCCGGTAAGCAGATCATGGTGGGCGATCTGTCCATTGATGTGGCGCGGCCGTTCTACACGCAGGTGCTGGACGAAGAAGCACCCGATGCCGTGGTCGGTGACGTGCTGAGCCTGGACCTGTCGCTGCCCTTGCACCTGAAGCGCACGCAGGTCGCGTGGAAGCACGTGCGGCTGTTCTGGCTCATGCACCCCTACACGCCCGAGCGCATGAAGCGCGAGGTGGCCAAGTTGGCACCCGGTGAGGTCGAGATGGTCGAAGGCGGGCTGGCGGGCGTGGCGGAGCGGTTGCTGGCGCGTTAGTACGATACGCGCGCGATACCTCGGGGTAACGCCGCCGACATCGGGCTCGCGGGTATGCTGTCGCTTCCCGTAGCCCGGCCCCACCCGAGCGAACCCCACCATGCGCGTCATCCTGTTCCGGCATGCCCCCGCCGAGGCCCGCGACCCCGATCGCTGGCCCGACGACGATGAGCGCCCGCTCACCGCGCGTGGCGTGCAGCGCGCTCGCAAGGCGTCGCGCGGGATGGTGTGGCTCGAGCGCGGCATCACCCACGTGATCACGAGCCCCGCGGCGCGCGCGGCCGCCACGGCCGACGCGCTGCTCGCGCACCTTGGCGACGACGTGGCGCAGGCGGCGCATGATGCTCTGGCACCCGGCGGATCCTGGCGCGATGCGCTGCGCCGACTGGCGCAGGGGTCACCGGAATCCGTGACGGTGTTGGTGGGTCATGAGCCGGACCTTGGTAAGCTCGCCGGCGTCCTACTGTTCGGCGCGCCCACGGCGCTGCCACTCAAGAAGGCCGGTGCCTGTGCGATCGATCTCGAGCGCGCGGCCCCGGGTGCAGGACGATTGCGTTGGTGGCTGCCCCCTCGTGCTCTGCGCGCGCTCGCGCGCAGAAGGAGATCCTCGTGAGTCCCGATCTCGTCTACGGACGTCACCCCAATCCGTATCCGGGCAAGCTGTTCATCGTCGAAGGCATCGATGGCTCCGGCAAGAGCACGCAGCTCGCGCTGTTGGCGCAGTGGCTCCGTAGCGAAGGCCATCTGGTCATCTTCAGCGAGTGGAACTCGTCGCCGATCGTCAAAGCCACCACGTCGCGCGGCAAGAAGCGGCAGCTGCTCACGCCGCTCACGTTCTCGCTCATCCACGCCACCGACTTCTCGGATCGCGTCGAGCGCGACATCGTTCCGGCCTTGAAAGCCGGCGCGATCGTGCTGGCCGACCGCTACGTGTACACCGCGTTCGCGCGTGACGTGGCGCGCGGTGTCGATCGCCAGTGGGTGCGTTCGCTGTATCGCTTCGCGGTTCAGCCCACGCTGGCCGTGTACTACCGCGTGCCGCTCGATGTGGCGCTGTATCGCATCTTGTCGGGCCGCCCCAAGCTCAAGTGGTATGAGGCCGGCATGGATCTGGGTCTGCACGCCGACGTGAACGAGAGCTACAAGCTGTTCCAGGCGCGCATCCAGAGCGAGTACGAGCGCATCGTGCCCGAGTACGGGCTCGAGGTCATGGATGCCACGCTGCCGGTCGAGGTCCAGCAGCGCGCATTGCGCGAGCTGATCCGCCCACATCTCACAGGGGTCGCGCCCTCGCCGGGTGGTGATCGCGCCGTGGCACCGGAGGGCCGCTAGCATGAAGCGCTTTGAATCGTATGGCGAAGGCGTGCCGGGCACGCGCATCGAGGACCTGCCGGGCTGGCTCATCGTGGTCGAGGGCACCGACGGCGTGGGCCGCACCACGCATGTGAACAAGCTGCGCACGCATCTCGAGCGTCTGGGCTACGCCGTGGCCGAGACCGGCTTCACGCGCTCGGACCTGGCGAGCCGCGGTATCCAGCGCGCCAAGATGGGCAACACGCTCGGTGCGAACGCGTTCAATCTGTTCTACGCGACCGACTTCGCGGACCGGCTGGAGCAGCAGGTGATCCCCGCACTGCGCGCGGGCTTCGTCATGATCACCGACCGCTACATCTACTCGCTCATCGCACGCGCCATCGTGCGCGGCGCGGACTCGGCTTGGATCAAGCGGGTCTACTCGTTCGCGCTCAAGCCCGACGCCGTGTTCTACCTGCGCATCGATGCCGACGAGTTGGTGCCGCGCGTGCTGGCCGACGGCGGGTTCGATTACTGGGAGTCCGGCATGGACGTGCCCATGGGCGAGGACCTGTACGACTCGTTCGTGCATTACCAGAGCCGCATCATCCGCGAGCTCGATGGTCTGGCGCGCGACTACCAGTTCCACACCATCGATGCCACGCGCCGTGTGAGCGACATCGCGGGCGAACTGTGCGAGCGCGTCGAGCAGTTGCTCGCCACCAAGACCGCAGAGCCCAAGAAGTGACGTTTCGCCGGTGACCGCGCGCCGCGCTCCCGCAATCGATCCGGTCGCGGCGCTGTCGGCCGAGCTGGAGCGGTTGTCGCGGCGGTTGGTGAAGCACGTTCATGCGGCGCACGCGCAAGAGCACGAGGCCGTGCACGATCTGCGCGTGACCTGCCGCCGCCTGGAGACGCGGCTGCGGTTGTGGTCGCGCCATGGCGATGCGCGCCCGGTGCGCCAGGAGGTGCACGGCCTGCGCCGTGCGGCGGGCGATGTGCGCGACACCGAGGTCGTGGCCGCGCTGCTCGCGAGCGGCGCGCTGGGCGCGCGCACGATCCCGCGTGCGCTGCGCGAGCGATGGTTGGTCGCGCTGGCTCGGCGGCGCACACGACAGGGCCTGCCGTCGCTGGCTCGCGTGCAGCGCGTGGTGCGTGCGATCAAGCGCTGGCGCGATCAGGTCACCGACTGGGCGGCGCGTGCCGGCCGCGCGGAGCGGCGCACGCGGCGTTACGAGAAGCGCGCGCGTGCCATGCTGGGTGCGGCGTTACAGGACGGCGGGCCCGAGGCGCTGCACGACGCGCGCCTGGCGATCAAGCGTTGGCGCTACGCCGCGGAAGCAGCCGGGGCCGCAATGGTACGACCGGCGGCAGAGGCGCGGCGCTGGCAGCGGGCGCTGGGCGCGTTGAACGACCGCTCGACGCTGGCTTCGTTCGTGGCGCGCCAGGGTGCCGAGGGGCGGCCGCACGCGCTGCGGTTGGAGGCGCTGCGGCGTGCGGCGCTGCAGCCGCTCCGGCGGCGTCTCGCTTTGCGCGCAGCGCAGCCGAGCGCTCGCTCACCGCGGGGCTGAGTTCCACCGGCAGACCGAGCAGGCGCGACAGGTCGCTCGCGCGGCGCCGGCCCGCCCACAGCTCGAGCTGCGCGTGCCGCTTGGTGTCGGTCACGATCTGCACGCGCTCGCGCCGCACGCGCACCTGCAACGTGCGCACGAGCTGGTAGTGGCTGCGATCCAGGCCCTCGGCCACGCGCAGCATGGCCGACAGCCAGCGCACCGTGCGGCGCTCGGACTTGCGCAGGCCGGCGAACACGCTGTCGCGCTTCTTCCGCGGGCGCGCCGCACCGTGGTATTGCGCCACCAGCGCCACCAACTCGATCTCGCTGGCGGTGAGCCCGCGCAGACCGCCCTGGCGAATGAGGTACGCCGAGTGGCGCGCGTGGCCGTCGTATGCCACCGAGGAGCCGATGTCATGCAGCAGTGCGGCGAACTGCAGCCACTCGCGCTCGCGCACGCCGAGCCCGTGCCACGAGCGCAGCGCATCGAACAACTGCACCGACAGCGCGGCGATGTGCTGCGGGTGGCGGTCGTCCCGCGCGAAGCGCGCCAGCAGCCCGAGCACGCTGCGCAGCCGCACGTCGCTCGCGGCATCGAGCGCGGGCAGCTCCTGGGCATGGCGGCGCAGCCAGTCGGTGACCAGGCCCTCGCGCACGCCGTAATCCGAGAGCGTGATCGAGCGCATGCCCGACAGCCGCAGCACCTGCTCCAGCACGATCGCGCCCGGCACCAGGATCTCGGCGCGCGCCTCATCGATCCCGGTGAGCCGCTCGCGCTGCGCGCGCGGCATGCGCTCGAGCCGGCGGTTGAGCCGAGCGAGCGAGGCCAGTGTGAGCACGTGCCCGTTCACCTGCGGCAGCGTGCGG
The DNA here is from genome assembly GCA_021414165.1 of Candidatus Eiseniibacteriota bacterium. Classification (GTDB taxonomy): domain Bacteria; phylum Eisenbacteria; class RBG-16-71-46; order RBG-16-71-46; family RBG-16-71-46; genus JAIOPA01. The sequence goes on along the minus strand of JAIOPA010000092.1, from coordinate 3,723 downwards.
CCGGTGTCCTGCTGGTGCGCGAGCTGCGCGAGCGCGTGGATCGAGCCTGACGAGCCGTACACGTGCAGCGGCGCGGGGCCGTCGAGGCTCGCGATCGCGGCACGCAGTTGCTTGCGGATGTGGCGCCGCAGGGTGACGAGATCGCGCTCGGACGGCGGGTCGCGATCGAGCATGGTCTCGGTGAGCCGCAGCGCACCCAGCGGAACTCCCGCCACGCGCAACAGCTCGGCGCCGCGCACATGCACCAACTGCGCACTGCCACCGCCGATGTCCACGATGAGCGCGGGCTCGTCGCTGATGCGCAGCGCGGCCTGCACCGCCAGATGGATGAGGCGGCCTTCTTCCTCGCTCGGGATGACGCGCGGCGAGATGCCGGACTCGCGCCGTGCGAGCGCCAGGAACTCGCCGCCGTTGCGCGCTTCGCGCACGGCCGCCGTGGCGGTGCACAGGATGCGATCGACCGAATGCCGGCGCGCCAGCTGCACGAAGCGGTGCAACGCCGCCGCGGTGCGCTTCATGGACACGCCGCGCAAGCGGCCATCCAGGAACGACCCGCGGCCGACCTGCACCACCTCGCGCTCGCGATCGAGCACATCGAAGCCCTCGCCGCGCGTGGCTTCGGCGATGACCATGTGGATCGAGTTGGTACCGATGTCGATCGCGGCGATGCGCACGTGCGTGGTTCTCCGGGGGGGACGGTCGTGGTATCGGCCATGGAGCGACGGGATTCCATCGGGCTCCCATGGCCGGTCGATTCTGTCACGTCACCGGACGAGACGACACCCACGATCTTCCGGCAAGACGGCTAACTCGTGTTTCCATCGTGTAAGAACGTGCGGCACGGGTCTTGATAGTCCCCACCGCATGAAGCCCACCCGGATCGCCCTTGCCATGGTCCTCATGGCGGCCATGGCCACGTCGCAGGCCCGTCCCGCGCGCGCGGAGCTCGCGCTGGCGAGCGGCGCGGCGTGGCCGGGGTCGGTGGCGCGTGCACATGCCACCGGCAGCGTGGGCTGGCGCACGGGGCTGTCGCCGGCCTGGTCGTACGAGGTGCGTGGTTCCGATGCGGGCATGGCGTTCACGCTGCGCGCCGCCACGCCGCGTCAGCGGGCGTGGTCCGCGCTGAGGCCTGCCGTGGGCGCAGGCGTCGATGTGGTGTCGGCGGGCCACCGCGCCCTTCTGCATGCGCCGGGGTTCCATGTCGAGACCTCGCTGGCGTATGCGTTGCCCGAGGGCAGTGCGCTCGAGCTCACCGCGCGCTGGGTGCAGCGTGGTGAGCGGGCACCGCGCGGTCCCGAGGCCTTTGCGCCGCGCTATGCCGAGGTCACGCTCGGGCTCGTGTTCTCGCCGCGCTGATCAGCTCGCGCTGCGCACCATGAACGCCGACGCCCACGGCGAGCGCTCCACGAAGCCCAGCCGGCGGTACACGGCCAGCGCGGGCGCGTTCACGAGGTTCACGAACAGGCAGATGTCGGGCGAACGCCGCATGAGCCGCGCGCACAACTCGCCGAGCGCGCGGCGCGCGATGCCCTGGCCGCGCAATGCCGGCGGTACGTACACGCCCGAGATCTGCGCGGCGTGCGCGGTGATCGCGCTCACACCGGCGCGGAACACCAGGCCCCGTTCGTCGCGCACGATCCAGGTCCAGCCGTCGCGGCATTCTTCCTCGACGCGGCGGGCATAAGCGACCGGATCGAGATCGCGCGGATCCTCGAGCAGCTCCTCGGCGCGCAGCTCGGCGCCAGCGTGATACAGGAACGCGTAGTCCTCACGCTGCGCATTGCGCAGTTCGGGCAGCGGCTCGGGCTGCTGGAGCAGCTTCGCGTCGAGCGACAGGTAGACCTGTTCGCGTTCGAGCCGCAGATCGTGCCCTTCGCCCGGGAAGTGTTCGCGCAGGGCGGCCACGGCGTCGCGCGGGCCGATGATCTGTAGCCGGTCCGGGCGCGGCTCGGGTGCGGCACGCAGTGCATGGCCCAATAGGCGGTGCGCCTCCACATCGTCGCCGGCTGGCAGCACCGCGCCCGAGAGCCCGCCCAGGAACACCAGCGCGCACAGCCGGCCATGGCGCCGCGCGCCCAACCACACGTCATTCGGGCGCGCCAAGGCGTCGCGCATGACGAGCGCGATCAGGTAGACGTTCAGCACCGGATCGTCCTCGAGGAACATGAGGACGTCCGGGACGTCGCGAGGGCCGAGCCGTTCCAGGACGGGCGCGCCGAGTTCGGGGTGAATGGCCATTCCGCCATCATGGTAAGAGGCCGCGGCAATTGCTGCCATGGGCATTGTTTCGGCGGCGTTACATCGGCGTCGGCGCATGGACGGGCGCAAGCCCGGCCCGTACGATGAGGTCTGGAGGGAATCCCGGTGAGCGAGCTCGTGATGGTGATCGGGGACGAGAAGGAGATCCGTGATCTCGTCCGCTACAACCTCGAGAAGGCCGGGTTCCGTGTGGCCGCGGCCGGCGACGGCGAGGAAGGATTGCGCCAGCTGTTCGCCGCGCGCCCGGATGCGCTCGTGCTCGACCTCATGCTGCCGGGTGCGAACGGGCTCGAGATCCTGCGCGAGGTGCGCGGTGAACCGGCCACGCACGACCTGCCGGTGATCGTGCTCACGGCGCGCTCGGCCGAGATGGACAAGCTCCTGGGCTTCGAGCACGGCGCCGACGACTACCTCACCAAGCCGTTCAGCCCGCGCGAGCTGGTCGCACGCGTCAAGGCGCTGGTGCGCCGCGCGCGCCCTTCGGGTATGTCGCGCGCCATCGAGATCGGCGTGCTGCGCGTGGACATCGATGCGCGCGAGGTGAAGTTGTCCGACGTGAAGCTCGATCTCACGCCGCGCGAGTTCGACCTCATCGCGTTCCTGGCCCGGCACCCAGGACGCGTGCTGTCGCGTGACGAGCTGCTGCGCAAGGTGTGGGGCTATGACTACGTGGGCGAGACGCGCACGGTCGATGTGCACGTGCGCCGGTTGCGCGCCAAGCTCGGGGATTCGGCCGAGTGCATCGAGACGGTGTTGGGTGCCGGCTACAAGTTCGTGGCACCCGGCGCATGAAGCTGTCGCTCCGCGCGCGGCTGCTGGTCATCCCGGCGGTCGCGGTCATCGCGATCGTGGCCGCGTTCTCGACGGTCGAGCACATCACGCAGCGCCGGTGGTTGATCGATCGCGAGAGCCAACTGCTCGAGCGCACCACGCGCGAAGCCGCACGCACGCTGGAGCGCTCGCCCGGCGCGTGGCAGACCGAGGCCGATAGCCTCGATGTGCGGCTCGCGCTGCGTGTCACGATCCTGGCTGCCGATGGCCGCGTGCTCGCCGACTCGCGCGCGAGCGCCGAGAGCATGGAGAACCACGGCACGCGGCCGGAGTTCGTGGCTGCGCTCGAGGGCCGCCCCGGTTTCGCCGTGAGGCGTTCGATCACCACCGGCCAGGAGTATCTGTACTGCGCCGTGCCGCTGGTGCCGCATGCGGGCGCGCGCGTGCTGCGCCTGGCCGAGCCGCTCGAGATCGTGTCGCATCTCTCGGCGTCGCTCGCGCGCACCTCGGCGGCCGCATCGTCGGTGGCGCTGCTCGCCAGTCTGCTCGTGTTGGCCTACGTGAGCGGCCGCTTCGCCCGCCGGCTCATGCGCCTGCAGCGCGTGGCGCGCCGCATCGGCGAGGGCGACGCCGGCGTGCGCGCGCCCGAGACGCCCGACGATGCGCTGGGCCAGCTCGGGCGCGCGCTCTACC
>JAIOPA010000056.1 GCA_021414165.1 Candidatus Eiseniibacteriota bacterium | reverse complement strand
ACGAGCCTGCACGCCATGCCGGCGGGCGCCGACGAGGACGCCATGGTCATGCTGAGCGACATCCTGCCCACCGGGTTCGAATGCGGTGTGCAGAATGGCCGCGTGCAGGTGGGTGCGAGTGTCGCCATCGTGGGTTCCGGGCCCATCGGGTTGGCCGCGCTGCTCACGGCGCAGTTCTACTCGCCCGCCACGATCATCATGATCGACCTCGACGACCACCGGCTGGCGGTCGCCCAGAAGCTCGGTGCCACGCATGTCGTGAACAGCCGTGATGGCAAGGCGGCCGATCGCGTCATGGCGCTCACCCAGAACCGCGGTGTGGACACCGTGATCGAGGCCGTGGGCATCGCGGCCACGTTCGAGTTGTGCCAGGACATCGTGGCCGCGGGCGGCACCATCGCCAACGTGGGCGTGCACGGCGCCAAGGTCGACCTTCATCTGGAGCGGCTGTGGTCGCACAACATCACCATCACCACGCGGCTCGTGGATACCGTTTCGCTTCCCATGCTGCTCAAGTCGGTCGTGGCCAAGCGCGTGAACCCCACGCAGCTCATCACTCACCACTTCAAGCTCGCCCAGGCGATCGAGGCCTACGACACGTTCGCGCGCGCTGGGGACACGAAGGCGCTCAAGGTGATCCTGGAGACGTGAAGCAAGTGACCTCGGGACCACCGGTACCAGAGGGCCGTATCGCTTGCGCACACCGTGAACCATGCTGGGAGTGAAGGCAGCGCTCGAGCTCGAGACCCGAGCTGGGTACGCTACCTCGAATCCAAGAGGCGCATGATGCTCCGTCAACGCGTCACCTTGCTGTGGGTGTCCGTGCTCGTCCTGCTCGCACGTCCCGCCTACTCCACACCGGTGTGGGTGTGGGACCCGTACGAGCAGGCACTCCCGGCGAATTCCTGCCTGCCCGTGTCCCAGGAACCCATCCTCTTCACCGGGCAGCACTGCGATGGCCCCGCATGCCCGCCGGGCTCCCTGGTGGACGCGACCCTCTGCTGGCTCGCCAGCAACTCGATCAACGACAGGATCGAGCTCGGAGGGCGCATGGTCGACCGGATCACATGGTTGAATGCCGACTACGACCTCTCCGGTAAGCCCTACTCCATCACGACGCGCATCAACCCGCTCTCCCGGAAACTTGAACTCAGTTCACCAGAAGGCTCGTGGCGGGGCGAGATCAACATCACCTATGACGGTGGCACGGGATGGGACGTAAGCCCCACCGCCATGGGGGCAACCGAGATCCGGTTCCGGATCGAGGGCGCCGTCTCCCCCGAACGCCCACTGCGCTACTACCTCCTGCTCGAGGACACGGGGGATGGCACCGAGGAGTCGCTCGAGTTCATGTCGACCGCCGAGGGCGTGATCCAGGCCCCCGGCGACGTCGTGATCCCGCTCTCGGATTTCAAGGGGCAGTACGAGTTCGATCTGAACGGGCTCGATTGGATCGTCTTCACCCTCGGCACCTACCGGAACCCTGAGACCAATCAGACCTCGAACGGCCCGGACATCAGCATCGGTCCGGTCCGGTTCGAGACCCCGGGGCCGGTGAGCGCCCGCAAGACCAGCTGGGGCAAGCTCAAGGCGAGCTACCGCTGAGCACATCCGCGCCAGCGCGGCCCGCAGCACGACGCGCAGGACCCGAAAGCATGGAGGCCTCGAACGAAGTGGCCCGCTCAATCGCCCCGGGGCGAGTGAACGGGCCACTTGGTTATACCTTGATGAAGCGTGACTAATCGTTGCGGCCGCGCTCGGACTTGCCCCACATGGCCTGCAAGAGATCGATCGGCACCGGGAAGATGGTGGTGCTGTTGTTCTCGGTGGCGATCTCGGCGAGCGTCTGCAGGTAGCGCAGCTGCATCGCACCGGGCTCCTTGCCGATCACCGCGGCGGCCTCGGCCAGTCGCGCCGACGCCTGATACTCGCCCTCGGCCGCGATGACCTTGGCACGGCGCTCACGCTCGGCCTCGGCCTGACGCGCCATGGCGCGCTGCATCTCCTGCGGCAGGTCGAGGCCGCGATGACCTTGGCACGGCGCTCACGCTCGGCCTCGGCCTGACGCGCCATGGCGCGCTGCATCTCCTGCGGCAGGTCGACGTTCTTCACCTCGACCGTGGTCACCTTCACGCCCCACGGCTCGGTCTGCCGGTCGATGACCTGCGCCAGCGCCTGGTTCAAGCGCTCGCGCTCGCTCAGCAGTTCGTCGAGTTCCTGCTCGCCGAGGATGCTGCGCAGCGTGGTCTGCGCGATCTGGCTCGTGGCGTACAGGTAGTTCTCCACCTGCACGATCGCCTTGGCGGCATCGACGACCTTGAAGTAGATGACCGCGTTCACCTTCACCGACACGTTGTCCTTGGTGATCACGTCCTGCGAGGGCACGTCCATGGTCACCGTACGCAGGCCCACCTTGATGGCGCGCTCGATCACCGGCACCAGGATGATCAGGCCGGGGCCGCGAAGGCCCACCAGCAGACCGAGCCGGAACACCACCAGGCGCTCGTACTCCCGCACCACCTTCACGGAGTTGGCGAGCAGCACCAGCAGTAGGAACAACCCGAACAACACGACCGGTATGAGAAGCTGCTCCATCTACCCCTCCTTGGCCACGGGACGGACCCGCAGCGTGAGTCCCTCGACGCCGGTCACCTCGACCTCGGCGCCCACTGGAATATGCCCGGTAGCTTCGGCGTTCCACGTCTCGCCGTCCAGTCGCACAAGCCCGCGCGGCGAAAGCGCCTGCAGCACGCTCGCACGCCGGCCTAGCATGCCCTCGGGCCCATTCACCCGCGCGGTCCTGCGCGCTCGAAGTGCGAGCCACGCGAGCACTGCAAAAAACGCCACGGTCATGGCCGTGCAGGCGATCACCACCGGCACCGCCACGCGCACGGCCGAGTCGTCGAACAGGATGAGCCCACCCACGGCCAGCGCGATCGCACCGCCCACGCCCAGCACGCCGTGGCTCTGCACCTTGATCTCGGCCAGCAGGAAGCCCACACCCAGCACCAGCAACGCCACGCCCGCCGCGTTCACCGGTAGCGCCGACAACGCCATGAACGCCAGCACCAAGAAGATCGCGCCCACCACGCCCGGCAAGATCGCGCCGGGGTTCTGCAACTCGA
>JAIOPA010000126.1 GCA_021414165.1 Candidatus Eiseniibacteriota bacterium | reverse complement strand
GTGAAGCACACCGGCTTCGTGATCCTGGCCGTGGGTCTGGGCACTCCGCTCGCGTTGTTCGGCGGCTTGCTGCATCTGCTCGTGCAGTCGTTCGCCAAGGGACTGGCGTTCATGCTGGGCGGCACGTTGCTGCGCGCCACGGGCTCGCGCCGCATGGACCATTGCACGGGCGTGCTCGCAGCCGATCGCGGGCTCGGCGTGTTGCTGCTCATCGCGGGCGCGGGCGTCATGGGACTGCCGCCGGCGGGCACGTTCGTGTCGGAGTGGTTGTCATTGGCGGGCGGCTTCGCAGGCCCACGGCCTGCGTTCGCGATTGCTGCACTGGCCGCGCTCGTGACCGCGTTCCTGGGACTCGTGTTCCATTGGAGCCGAATGCTCATGGGCCCGGCGCGCGAATCGTTCAAGGACGCGCTGCCCGCGCACGCGCGTGCGCCACTCTGGGTGCTGGCCACGTTGCTCGTGACGTTCGGGCTGTGGCTGCCCGCACCGGTGCGCGTGCTCATTGAACGCGCCATGGAGTCCATTCGCCCATGAGCACGACTCCTCCGGTGGTGGGCGAACTGTTCCCGCTCGACAACGCGCTGCGCGGAATCCGCGAGCGCTTCGCCGACGCGGTGATCGATGCCGATCGCACCAGCCTGCGCGAGCGCACCGTGGTGGTGCCCGCCACCCGGCTCGCCGAGGTGGCGCACGCGGTAGCGTACGAATGGGGCGGCACGTTCATCACGTTGTTCGGGCTCGATGAGTGCGCGCACGAGGGCCGATTCCGGCTGCACGTGTCGTTCAGCATGGCGCCCGAGGACGCCATTCTCACGCTCATCGCCGCCGTGAACGCCGACGATCCGCGCTACCCGAGCGTGGCCGCGCGCGTGCCTGCCGCCGCGTGGTGCGAGCGCGAACTGCGCGACATGCTGGGCGTTGTCGCCGACGGGCACCCCGACCTGCGCCCGCTCGTGCTCCACGACGGCTGGCCCGCGGGCGTGCATCCGTTGCGCAAGGACTTCGTGGCACCCGCCAGTCTGGACTGGTCGCCGCGCTTCACGGTGCCGCGTGTGGAAGGCGAAGGCGTGTTCGAGATCCCCGTGGGCCCCATTCACGCGGGCATCATCGAGCCCGGGCACTTCCGGTTCGCAACGGTTGGCGAGTCCGTGCTGCAACTCGACGCCAAGCTCGGCTGGACGTATCGCGGCCTCGAGAAGCTGGCCGAAGGGCAGACGTTCCAGCGCGGACTCGAGATCGCCGAGCGCATGTGCGGCAACTGCACGCTGGCGCACGCGCTCGCCTACAGCAAGGCCGCCGAGGAGATCGCCGGCATCCCGGTGCCCGCGCGCGGCCGCGCCATCCGCACCGTGGCCGCCGAGTTGGAGCGCATCCACAACCATCTGGGTGATCTGGCCGGCATCGTGAACGACTGCGCGTATGTGGTGGGCGCGGCCGAGTTCATGCGTTGGAAAGAGGTCGTGCACCAGCTGTGCGACGCATTGTTCGGCCAGCGCTGGCTGCGCGGCGTGTGCGTGCCGGGCGGCGTGCGCGTGGACCTGGACGACGCGCAGCAGCAGTGGATGCGCAGCGTGCTCGCCGAGGTCCGTAGTGGCGTGGGCCTTACCTCGCGCGCCGTGCTCGCGAACGATGCGGTGGTCGATCGACTGGCCGCCACCGGCGTGCTGCGCACGCAGGTCGCGCGCGACCTGGGTGCCACGGGCCCGGCCGCACGCGCGAGCGGGCTGGCGTTGGATGCGCGCCGCGATCACCCCTACTCGTTCTACAAGGAACTCGACTTCCAGGTCATCCGTCGCGACGCGGGCGACGTGCAGGCGCGCTTCGAGGTGAAGACCGCCGAGATCTTCGAGTCCATGAACCTCATCGACCAGTTGGTGAACCGCATGCCCGGCGGCCCGCTGGTGCAGCACATGGGCGAGCTACCGCCCGGACGCGGGGGCTTTGCTCTGGTGGAATCGCCGCGGGGCATGGTGACGCACTGGCTGCGCCCCGGCCCCGATGGCCGCATCGCTGACTGGCGCGTGCGCTCGGCGTCGCACGCGCTGTGGCCGGCACTGGCGCAGTGCGTACCGGGCAACATCGTTCCCGACTTCCCGCTCATCAACAAGAGCTTCAACCTGTGCTACGCGTGCTGCGACAAGTGATGCGCGCCACCGGGAGGGCGTAAGACATGTTCGAGATCCTGCGCGATCCGCTGCGGCGCGGCAGCCTGGCCGGACGCACGGCGCTCACCACGCCCGAGGGCCTGCCCACGCCCGTGCGCGAGCGCGCCGGTGACATCGAGCTGTTGGGCGACGCGCTGCGCGAGGAGATCCGCCACTTGTTCGGTGGCTCATTGAAGCTGCGCCATCTCGATGTGGGCTCGTGCAATGCGTGCGAGGGCGAGCTGAACGCGCTGCTCAATCCGTTCTACGACGTGCAGCGTTTCGGCATCGACCTGGTGGCGTCGCCGCGGCATGCCGACGGCCTGCTGGTGACCGGCCCCATGAGCCGGCATCTCACCGAGGCGTTCGTGATGACCGATCAGGCCACGCCGCGTCCGCGGTTACTCATCGCGGTCGGCGATTGCGCGTGCGACGGCGGCTTCTGCGCCAGCTCGTTCGCGGTGGCCGGTGGCGTGTCCGCACTGCTGCCGGTCGACGTGCGCATCCCCGGCTGCCCGCCCAAGCCGGCGCTGATCCTCGAGGCGCTGCTTGGCGCGCTCGGGCGCGTGGCCGTGCAGGGCGCCGCGCGGCGATAGCCGCTAGCTCTTGCGGGCTGCGATGTCGCGTTCGCGCTGCTC
>JAIOPA010000125.1 GCA_021414165.1 Candidatus Eiseniibacteriota bacterium | reverse complement strand
GGGCATGGAGTGGCCGGCGTGACGAACCCCCGGCGGAGCGATCCGCCGGGGGCCTTTTATTGCGCCACCTTCATGATGCGAGGGGTCAGTCCTTCAAGAGCGGCACCAGATCCAGATAGCGCTGGATCGCGAACGTGAACTTGGGCTCGCGCGCATCGGGCCCGATGGGCCATGCATACTCGAAGCGGATGAGCGTCTGCGGGTTCGGGATGCCGGGCCGCCACGCGAGTCCCGCGCCGGCCTCGCTGCGCCACTCGCTGGCGCGCGGCAGGTCGCGCCGCGTCTCGAGCGCCGTGTGGCCCGTGCCGCTGGTGCCCCACAGCGCGCCCGAGGCCGCGAACACGCTGGCCTGCAGCGGCAGCCACGCGGGCACCGGCAGGTGCAGCAACCGCGGTAGGTCGTCCACCAGCACCACGTCGGCGCGCGCGAACGCGTGACCCGTGCCGGTGAACTCATTGCGCTCGAGCGTGCGCAGCGAGTGCACGCCGCCCAGGAAGAACGCGTCCTGCGGCACCGCCTGGCCGCGCAGGCGGCCGTAGGTGGACTGCGTGACGAGCGCGAAGTGGCGGCCCAGCGAAACGTCACCACCGGCCTCGAGCCGCAGCCGGCGATAGATCAGATCGCTGCCCGTGGCCGAACCGCTCGTCCAGTAACGCCCGCCCACGTTGAATCGCGTGCCGGGGATCCGGCCGTGTGCGGCCAGCCCCAACTCGCGCACACGCGCGGTGAAGGCCTGCGCATTGGTAAGTAACTCGGGATCACCGCCAAACAGCGTCCAGTCCGTGGTGAACGGCAACGCGGACTCGAGTTGATCGCGCCACTCCAACGACGCCATGGCGTCGCGGCCCACCCACGCGAGCGCGCTGCGGAAGCCATCGCGCCGCAGGTAGTCGTGGCGATCGCTGCCCGTGGTGAGCGCGGCGATCGTGACCAGCGTGGGGCTGTAGAAGTCGCGATCGAACGGCTCGGTCCAGCGGCCCGCGGCCGCTGACCACTCCAAGCGGCCCGGCACGTTCGGCACGCGGAACGAGCGCATGAGCTTGCCGTCGCCGAGCCAGTCGTGCGTGCCGGTGGTGTACTGCAGCCGGCCCGCCACGCGCACGCCGCGCGGCAGCGACAACGTGCTCGACACACCCAGCTGGCCGCCATCGGCGCGGTTGAATCCGAGTGCGGGTGTGTTCGACAGCGAGACCGGGTTGCGACGGGGGCCACGGCGGCCGCCCTGGGGGCCCGCCGCGAGTCCCGCCACGAGTGCCGAATCGAGCCCCGTGGTGTCGAGCGGCGCCACCGTGGCGCCGTACCACGCGTCGGTGGAGTCGGCGAGACCGCGCATGTACGACTGCATGAGGCTGTCGGTGGGCACCGGCTCCTGCGCGGCCGCGGGGTGCACGCGGCTCACGAGCACGAGCAATGCACTCACGATTACGCGGTTCACGAGTTCGCGGCTCCCGCCGCGCATCGCGTTCACGACTTCCTCCCGCTGCCGACGCGTACCTTCACGCCTGTGCCGGCGCCATCGCGCTTGGCCGGCGCCGCGAACAACGAGTCCGGCAGGTTGGTGTTCACCGTGTAGTCCGACAGCGTCATGCCGAAGTCGAACGACTGGCCGAACGTGGGGATCGGCACCGTGAGCTCCATGCGCACGAGCATGCGCGACAGCACCCAGAACTCACCGGCGCGCGTGCGCTCGATGACCAGATGCTTGATGGCTTTCAGGAACAACGGCACCGGCGACTGCCGGAACTCCAGTTCCTGGCGCACGATCACGTAGTCCTTGGTGTCCACCCACACACGGCCGCTCGGCTCCTCGACCGCCAACGACGAGCGCGGCTCGAAGCGCAGCGTATAGATGAGGTGGTCGCCCACGATGCGGCGGTCCTCGATCCGGAACTTGAAGTTGCGGCGGTTCCCGGGCTGGAACGCGAAGTTCACGATCTCCTCGCCCATGCCGGGCGAGAAGTCGCTGTCGACCGCGTTGTCGTCGTCGTCGTCGCCCGGCTTCTTCTTCTTGTCGGGCTTGAGCTCGTACTCGCGCAGCGAGATCGCGCGCACCAGGTCGGGCTTCTTCTTGTAGACCTTGGCCACCGACTCGGCGAACAACTCGGGCTTGCCCTTGCCGGCGGTGTTGCGCATGACGCGCATGGTCGCGGTGAACGATTGATCGCGCAGCAGCGAATCACGGCGCGCCTCACCGCGTGCGACGCGGTCCAGGATCTCGTCGAGCGTGACGCGCGGGGCGCGCACCAGCACCTCGGAGACATCGGTGTGCATGGTGTCCTCGATCGCCAGGGCGGCGGGGCCACCGGTGACGGCGGCGTGCGCGCGCGAGGCGGGCAGGATCACGAGCGCGAGCAACAGCAGTCGCGCAAGACGTACGGGCAAGGTCGGGTTCAAGGGCGGCTCTCGGGGCAAGGGTGGGTCGGGGAGTCCAGCAGCTTCGGGCAGCAGCGGCAGCGCCGGGGTGCGGCACGTGCGCCACAGTGCGCGTCCGAACGGCCACGGAACCGGCCGTTCAGGCGGGCGCACCCGTGTGTGCCCGAATGCTTTACGTGCCGTTGGCGTCACACGTTGCGGTCGCGCGCAAGATTCCGGCATGGTGCGTGCCATGTCCATGGAAGGACACACCGACCCCCGGCCGACCGGAACGCACGGTTCCCCAGCCGCGCCACCGGAGCCGATCAGGAGAACCGCCATGCATGCCATGCCCAGACTGACCCTCGCCGCGCTCGCGGCGATCACGCTTTGCAGTCCGCTCACCGCCGCCGCTTCCGACAACGCCAGCGTGTCGGCGTTGGCCCCGCTGTCGCCCACCGTGGCGCGCGCGATCGGCGAGCGCATCGCGCTCATGCCGGAGTGCCCCACGCCGGACGCACCGGTGTCACTGCTGCTCACGCAGGTGCCGGGTGCGCCGGAGCTGTTGGGCGTGCACTACCGGCCGCGCGGCCGCGGCCGCATGGCGCGCCAGCCGGAGTCGGCGGGCGTGAGCCAGGTGCACGTGGGCTTCTTCGACCCCGACGGCGACCAGGATTCGCGTCTCGACATCGGCGTGCGTGGCGGCCCGATGCTCGATGAGAACCTGCAGATCGGTCTGGGTGTCGACTGGATCCGCAAGAGCGAGAAGGTCACCAGCATCACCACCGAGAACATCGGCCCGGGCGGGATCCCGATCCAGGTCGAGCGCCAGTTGGGCAAGACCAGCGTGAACATGTTCCCGATCATGGCGTTCGTGCAGGTGCAGGCCGGCGAGGACATGCCGGTGATCCCGTACTTCGGTGCGGCCGCCGGCTACGAGGTGCTCACGCTCTCGGGCGATGACTTCGTGACGGGCGATTCGTTCGAGGGCACGTTCAGCGGTTGGGGCTGGCAGCTGTGGGGCGGCGTGGGCCTGCCGCTCGGTGGCCGCACGCGGCTCACGGGCGAGGCGTTCGTGAACGGCGCCGAACTGGGCCGCGATGCGACCGACGTGCTCACCGGCAACGAGGTGCACGAGACGGTGAGTGGCGACGGCATGGGCCTGCGCGTCGGTCTGGCGTGGGGGTTCTAGTCGCACGGCTCAGGTGATGACGCGACGCCCCGGCGCATGCCACGTGCGCCGGGGCTTCGTCGTAGTGGCGGGCGCCAGAGCCTTTCGTTACGCTCGCCGCATGCCCCGACGATCCCCTCGTTCCAAGCGCAAGGCTGCAGGCGCCAAGCTCCCGCAGAAGCCGCGCGTGCGTTCCGCGCCGGGCTCGCGCAAGGCCGCAAGCGCGTCCGCCAAGCCGCGTGCGCCGCACGCCAAGAAGGGCGCGCGCAGCACGGCTGCACCGGTGGCCGCGCGCAAGAAGGCGGTGCGCAAGCTGGCCGCGCGTCCCAAGACGAAGCCTGCGGCCGCCGCACCGCCTGCAAAGCCGGCCAAGGCCGGGCGCTTCTCGGCGCCCGATCCCGTGCGCGTGCGCGCGCTCATCGAAGGGCTGCGCGAGCTGTACCCCGACGCCAAGTGCGCGCTCGACTTCAGCACGCCGCTGCAGCTGCTCATCGCCACCATCTTGTCGGCGCAGTGCACCGATGAGCGCGTCAACAAGGTCACGCCGGTGTTGTTCGCGCGCTGGCCCGATGCCGCGGCACTCGCGCAGGCCGAGTTGGCCGACATCGAGTCGGTGATCCACTCCACGGGCTTCTTCCGCAACAAGGCCAAGTCGATCAAGGAAGCCTGCAGCGACCTGGTCGAGAAGTACGCGGGCCAGGTGCCGCGCGACCTGGAGCAGTTGGTGGCGTTGCGCGGGGTGGGCCGCAAGACCGCGAACGTGGTGCTGGGCAATGCCTACGGCATCAACAGCGGTGTCGTGGTGGACACGCATGTCACGCGGCTCTCGAACCGCCTGGGGCTCACGACCGAGTCCGATGCGGTGAAGATCGAGTTCGCATTGCAGCCGCTCGTGCCGCAGGAATGGTGGACGCTGTTCTCGCACTGGCTCATCTTGCATGGCCGCGCGGTGTGCAACGCACGCAAGCCCATGTGCAGCCAGTGCCCGCTCTCGGCGCACTGCCCGCGCATCGGCGTCACGGTGTCGGCATGAAGCGCGCACTTCCCGCGGCCGCGCTGGCGCTGCTGTTGTGCGCGCCGCTCGCGCACGCGCAGTCGAACGCCTTGCTGCACGACGAGAGTGCGGCAGCGACTGATGACGCGCGCGCGTTGCTCGTGAACCCCGCCGCGATCGGCGCGCGTTACCCGAGCGAACTGTGGCTGGGCTGGGCCGGTCGTGAGCAGCACGCGCAGTTCGCGGGCGGGCTCGCGAGCTGGCGGCGGTTGGGCTTCTCCATGACGCGCGAGGACGCCGGCGAGCGCCGTTATGGCGCCGGCTTCTCGATGGGCGATGCCGTGCGGCTGGGCTGGGCGAACGAGCTGCTCGTGGCCGGCCGGCCGCGCGAACAGCGTGCACTCGATGCGCGCGCCGGGCTGTTGCTGCGCACGTCACCGTGGTGGACCGCGGGTGCCAGCGTGGCGCACGTGTTCGAGCCCAGCTTTGGCGGTGCGCGGTTGCCGCGCACGTACACCATGGGCCTGGGGCTGCGGCCGCTGGCGCTCGCGCGTGAGCAGGCGCACACGAGCGGCCTGCGGCTCACGCTCACCGGCGACGTGGTGCTGCAGGAGCGCGAGTCGTTCGATCGCGCGCACGTGCGCGTGGGCGCCACGCTGGAACCGCTGCGTGGCCTCCTGGTGCAGGGCACCGTGGCCGATCATGGCGCGCTCACGTTGGGCGTGACGCTGCGCGGCACGCGCGGCTATGCCACCACCGTGCGCACCGAGCGCGATGGCGTGCCTGCGCGCGAAGGCTTCGTGACCTCGTCGCACAGCGGCGAGGACCGTGCGTTCACGCGCCCGCGCAACGAGCGCCGCGTGGCCGTGGTGCGCATGGGTGGCGTGCTGGTCGATGAATCACTGGGCGGTGGTGCCTTGGGCGGTGGCGGCGGTGTGCCGTCGGGCCCGCTGCACGCACAGCTCGAGCGTGCGTTGCACGACCCGCTCACCCAGGGCGTGTTCCTGGAGCTGTCGGGGCTGGGCGGCATGGCGCAGCTGGAAGAGCTGCGCCCGCGCATCCAGCGGCTCACGGCCGCGGGCAAGCCGGTGGTGGCGTACATGCAGTACGGCGGCACGCGCGGCGATCTGTACCTGGCCAGTGCGGCCACGCGCGTGGTGGCGTCACCCGCCGCGAGCTTCCTGGGCCTGGGTCTGCGCGCCGAGCGCCGCTACTACCGCGCGGCACTCGAGCGCATGGGCGTGCGCATGGATCGCTCGAGCATCGGCGACTTCAAGAGCGCGTACCGCAACTTCAGCGTGGACAGCACGCCGCCCGCCGACACCGTGGTGATCCAGCGCATGCTCACGCAGCGCCAGCAGTTGTTCGTGGACGCCATCACG
Source organism: Candidatus Eiseniibacteriota bacterium (assembly GCA_021414165.1). GTDB lineage: Bacteria > Eisenbacteria > RBG-16-71-46 > RBG-16-71-46 > RBG-16-71-46 > JAIOPA01. The sequence goes on along the minus strand of JAIOPA010000125.1, from coordinate 2,115 downwards.
AACGGCCGCCGCATCACGAGCGAGCGGTTGCTGCCCGTGCTCGATGGCCGGGAGTACGACGCGCGCGGGCTCATGCGCGCGGGCGTGATCGACTCCGTGGGTTGGCGCGAGGACGCCATGGCGCAGCTGGGCGCGCTCACGGGCTTGGGCAAGAAGCCGCGCACCGTGAACCTGCGCCGCACGCCGCTCGCGAACGAACGCTGGGCCACGCCCGAGCGCATCGCCATCGTGTACGCCGGTGGCGCGATCGTCGATGGCCGCAGCAGCAACGACCTGCTCGAGGGCGCCACGCTGGGCGACCAGACCTTTGCCGCACAGCTCGAACGCGCCATGCGCACGCCGGGCGTGGAAGCCGTGATCCTGCGCGTCGACAGCCCCGGTGGCAGCTCGAGCGCATCGTTCCTCATGGACCACGCCGTCGAGCGTTTGAAGAAGGAGACCGGCAAGCCGGTCGTGGTGTCCATGGCGTCGGTGGCCGCGAGTGGTGGCTACTTCTTGTCGGCGCATGCCGACAAGATCGTGGCCAACAAGCACACCGTGACCGGTTCGATCGGCGTCTTGTTCGTGAAGCCGTCGTTCGAGGGCGTGTACGAGAAGCTGGGCGTGCGCCAGGAGGACTTCGATCGCGGCGCCTACATGCGCGGCTTGTCGCCCGCGCGGCGTTGGCGCCCGCAGGATCAGGCCGCGGCCGACAGCGCGATCAAGCGCACATACCGCACGTTCGTGGAGCGCGTCATGGACGGCCGCCGTCTGCAGACATTCGAGGCCTACGGCTACGCGCAGGGCCGTCCGTGGATGGGCGAGGATGCCGCCGAGCGCAGGCTGGTCGATGGCATCGGCGGGTTGGAGTCGGCGATCGATGAAGCGCGCCGGCTGGGCGGGATCCCGAAGGGCGAGAAGATCGCCTTCGTGGAGTTCAAGCACCCGCAGGGTGGCTTGCTCGATCGCGTGATCGGCTCGTGGCTGCGCGAGCGCGTGGGCGAGCAGTTGCGCCTGTCGACGCTCGACGGCATGCAGGCCCGCACCGACGACTGGGTGCGCGAGCTGGACTAGTGCGTCGTCACGCTCGCGCGTAGACGCTCGGCCCACACGCTGGTGCCGTCGCGTTCGAGGTAGCGGCGCGCGAGCGTGAGCGCCTCGGTGCGGCGGCCGGCCTCGGCGAGCAACCACGCGCGGTTCCACGATGCGGCCGCGTACTCGGGCTCGCTCGCATCGATGGCCGCGAACTGCGCGATGGCGCGCAGCATGAGCGCGCGGCGCTGCCACGCGTCGGTGGTGCGCTCGGCATCGAGCGCCAACGCCAGCCCCCAACCCAACCGGCCCTCGGCGTAGTGCGGCGATCGCTCGCATGCCTCTTTGTAGCGATCGGCCGCCGTGGGGTAGTCGCGCCGCGCCAACGCCAATGCCCCGAGCGCGGCACGCACGCGCGGATCCATCGGGTGCCGCCGCGCCCACGCCACGAGCACCGGCTCCGCCTGCACGACGTGCGCGAGCTGCGCCGGCTCGAGCGCTGCATCGCGAGGCTCGCCCCCGAACACCGCCGACTGGAACCGCAACCCGTTCGTGAGCACCCCGAGCGACGCATCGGGCAGCCCGGTCTGCGCGAGCAACGCCTGATCCTCGGGCAAGCCGGCGGGGTGTTGCGGGCGCATCCAGAGTGAGAGGCCGGCGAGGACGAGGAGCATGATCAGGAACGTCAGGAAGAGCATGGTGGGCAGTGCGGGCCAGTTCATGCGCTTCTCGAGGGCTGCGACGTTCTGCGTGGTCGTCATGGTTTGCAGCGTATGCGTTATCTGCTTTTCGTCACAGCGGGTTCTTTGAGCTGTGGCTATTGCTTACGCTTAGTCGCGGCTAGCGCCGACAGGCTCGCTTCGCATTGCTTCTCGTGGGGGCGAGGTTCTTTGGCGTGCATCGGGCGCGGGGTGGGCGGGGTCGTGTCCAAAGGGACCGGTCGGTCCGGGCCCTCCTGGCCCGGCCCTCCCTGACGCTCGCGGGCGCGGTTTGCCCATCCCTGGGCAAACCGCTGCTCGCGACTCCCTTTCGCCCCGACCCCACCTACCCCACCCCCTCTACCTCAAGTGATCGGGTCGCGCGGCGGCCTACATGGGGGATCCG
>JAIOPA010000124.1 GCA_021414165.1 Candidatus Eiseniibacteriota bacterium | reverse complement strand
CTCTCGGCGAGGTACCGGTAGGCCGTGGGGTCCGGTGAGATGCGCCCCGCGAGCGGGATCATGTTGCGGATCCACCAGCGCGTGAACGGCGCGAGCGGCCCGGGCGCGGGGGCCGCGGCCTCGAGCACCACCAGACGGCCGCCAGGCACCAGCACGCGCGCGATCTCGGCGAGGGCCTGCACGCGCGGGCGCAGGTTGCGGATGCCGAACGCCACGGTCACGGCATCGAGCGCGCCGTTGCGCAGCGGCAGCTTGAAGCCATCGGCGCACGCCAGGCGCGGCGACCAACCGGGCTCGGCCTGCAGCTGGTTCGCCACCTGCAGCATGGCCAGGCTCACGTCGATCCCGAGCACGGTGCGGCCCGGGCGGCGGAGTCCCGGCAGCGACACGCCGCTGCCGGTGCACAGGTCGAGCACGGTGCGCGCGGATCTCGGCACGCGGCGCCACATGGCGATGCGCCAGGCCGAATCCTGCCCCAGCGTCATGACGCGATTGAGCAGGTCGTAACGCCCCGAGACATCGTCGAACATCGACGCCATCTCACGAGAGGCGTTGGGCTTGAATCGCTCGCTTGAAGTGTCTTGGGAAGGGATCACAAGAGTGGGTGGTGCGCCCGACAGGGGTCGAACCTGTAACCTTCAGCTCCGGAGGCTGACGCTCTATCCAGTTGAGCTACGGGCGCACAGCGGCGGCGTTTTATAGCACAGGCGAGCCGCAAGGTCACGGCCGCGCCGGAGCGGCCTGCCACCAGGCGCTCGCGGCGGCCACGTCCCCGGCCTCCAGACCATGCTCGCCGGGCGACCAGTGCAGCGTCACATCGGCCCCCGCCTCGGTGAGCATGCCGGCCAGGATCTCGCTCTGCCGGGCGGGCACGATGGGGTCCTTGCGGCCGGCGGCCACCAGCACGCGGCGGCCCGACAGATCGGGCAACTCATCGGCGATGAACGGCACCATGGGGCGCAGCAGGATCGCACCGGTGAGCAGCCCCGGGTGCAGCAGCATGAGCGAGGCGGCGATGTTGGCGCCATTCGAGAACCCGACCGCGGTGACGCGCGTGCGATCGAACCCATAGCGTGTGGCGGCTTCCTCCACGAACGCAGCGAGCGCGTGCGTGCGCGCCACGAGGTCATCGTGGTCGAACGACCCATCGGCATGGCGCTTGAAGAAGCGCGGCATCCCCTGCTCCAGCACCTGACCGCGCGGCGACAGCAATGCCGCGTGGGCCGCGATCGCGCGTCCCAACGGCAGCAGGTCGTTCTCGTTGCCACCCGTACCATGCAGCAGCAACAGCGTGCCGTCACTCGCCCCCGTGGGCGCAGGCTCGAAGCGATGCTGGAACGTGCCGGGCGTGCTCACGTCTACTCGCGGCCGGTCACGCGCAGCACCTCGGCCACGTCCTTGTCACCGCGGCCCGACAGGTTCACGAGCACGATGGCGTCCTTACCGAGCTTGCCGCCCTCGCGCAATGCCCAGGCCAGTGCGTGCGACGACTCGAGCGCGGGCAGGATGCCCTCGAGCCGCGACAGCAACTCGAACGCCTCCAGGGCCTCGGCGTCCGTGACACTGTCGTAGCGCGCCATGCCCTGGTCGTTCAACCACGCGTGCTCGGGTCCGAGTGCGGGGTAATCGAGACCGGCCGACACCGAGTGCGTCTCACGGATCATGCCGTTGGCGTCCTGCAGCAGCAGCGTGCGCGTGCCATGCATGACACCCACCGAGTGCTCGGGGACGCGTGCGGCATGACGGCCGCTGGCCACGCCCTCCCCGCCCGCTTCCACGCCGACCTTCTTCACGCTCGTGTCGCCCAGGAACGCGTGGAACAGGCCGATGGCATTGCTGCCGCCGCCCACGCAGGCCACGAGCACATCGGGCAGCCGGCCCACGAGTGCCTGCACCTGCTCTCGTGCCTCCACACCGATGACGCGATGGAAGTCGCGCACCATGACCGGGAACGGATGCGGACCGAGCACGGAGCCCAGGATGTAATGCGTATCGCGCACGCGCGTGACCCAGTCGCGCATGGCCTCGTTGATCGCGTCCTTGAGCGTGCGGCTGCCGGAATCGACCGGCACGACCTTGGCGCCCAGCAAGCGCATGCGCTCCACGTTGAGCTTCTGGCGGCGCATGTCCTCGCTGCCCATGTACACCACGCAGTCCAGACCGAAGCGCGCCGCGGCCGCGGCTGTGGCCACGCCATGCTGGCCAGCGCCGGTCTCGGCGATCACGCGCGGCTTGCCCATGCGCTTGGTGAGCAGGCACTGCCCGATGGTGTTGTTGATCTTGTGCGCACCGGTGTGCAGCAGGTCCTCGCGCTTCAAGAGCACGCGGCAGCCGGCGCGCTCGGAGAAACGCTTGGCCTCGATGAGCGGCGTGGGCCGGCCGGCGAAGTCGCGCAGCGTGGCGGCCAGCTCGGCGCGGAACGCCGGGTCGGCCTGCGCGCGCGTGTACTCCTGCTCCAGCTCCTCCAACGCGACAACGAGCGTCTCGGGCACGAAGCGTCCGCCATAGGGGCCGAAGTGGCCGGTCGCATCGGGTACGGAGGCCTGCGGGTCCATCTTAGGAGTCCTTCGCGTTGGAGTCGGGTGCGTGTTCGAGTTCGGGGGCGCGCGCGGCCGCGACATAGCGGCGCACGCGTTCGGGATCCTTGATGCCGGGGCTCAGCTCGAGTGACGACGAGGCGTCGACGCCGAACGGGTGCAGCGTGCGGATGGCCTCTCCCACGTTGTCGGCGTTCAGGCCACCGGCCAGCATGACGTCGCGGCGCTCGCAGAGATCGCGCGCCACGGCCCATGGCCACGTGCGGCCGGTGCCGCCGGCCTGGGCGCCATACGAGGTGTCGAGCAACAGCAGGTGGTTCGATGCGGGTTCGTCGCCGACGATGCGGCCCTCGGGCGTGACACCCATGGCGAACGTACAGGCGAGCGGGAAGTCGGCAGGCCAGGTGGCCGGATCGACCTTGTGCAGTTGCACGCGGGCCGCGTGCGAGCGCGTGGCCAGGTCGAGCGCTTGCGCGGGAGTCACGCCCACCATGACGGCCACGGCGAGCCCGCCGCCCACCGACGCCACGATGCGGCCGGCGTCCTCGGGCTCGATACGGCGCGGGCTCTCGCCGTGCACCACGAAGCCCAGCCAGTCGGCCCCACAGGCCAGGGCCCACGACGCGTCTTCGCGCCGCGTGAGCCCGCACACCTTCACGATCGTGCGTCGCACCATGCCGGCTCCGCGCGCACGATCAGGCGCCGCGCGCTGCAGCGGCGAGTGCCGCGAGCGTGGCCGCGGGGTCCTTGGCGGTGGCGAACACCTCGCCCATGAGCACGGCGTCGCAGCGCGTCTCCCGGAGCTTGCGGATCTCGTCGGGGTGGCTGATGCCGCTCTCGGCCACGGCGGTCACCATGGGCGGGATCAACGGCAGCAGCTTGGCCGACAGGCTCATGTCGAGCTCGAACGTGTGCAGGTTGCGGTGGTTGATGCCAATGATGTTGGCACCCGCGCGCAGCGAGGCGTGCAACTCCTCGAGCGTGTGCACCTCGACGAGCGGATCGACCCCGAGCAACTTGGCCTCGCCGATCAGGCGCTGCATCTCGGTCTCGGACAAGAGCGCGGCCAGCAACAGCACGCCATCGGCGCCACGCACCGCAGCGTCAAGCAACTGGTACGAGTCGATCACGAAGTCCTTGAGCAACAGCGGCAGCTTCACCTTGGGCCGCACGTCGGTCATCCACTGCAGATCACCCTTGAAGTGATCGGGCTCGGTGACCAACGACACGGCCGCCGCACCACCGGCCTCGTACAGGCTGGCGAGTGCGACCGGATCGACGTGCTCGTTGAGCATGCCCTTGGACGGCGAGGCGCGCTTGACCTCGCACAAGAGCTTGATCGCGCCCTCCTTGCCCCCACGGCGCAGCGCGCGCTCGAGCCGGCCATTGGCGGGCGCGGGCGGCAGCTTGGCGCGCAGCGTGTGGGCGGGCGCGGCCAGCTTCATCTCGGCGACGCGCTTCCGGCGGTCGCTCTCGATGGCCGCCAGGAACTCGGCGCCGCGGCTCATGACGCGGTCCGCAGCACGGGGGCCGCGACCGGTTCGTCGGCGGTGCGCACCACCACGGTGTCGGTGACCATGTCGTGCAGCGTCTGCCGGCGCGGCGAGAACAACTGCATGAGATAGCCGATGCCCAGCGTGATGAAGTCGAGCAGCTGCGCGAAGAATCGCCACGTGGCGCGCGAGAACGTGACCGGATCGCCGTTCACGCGCGCGATGCGGATGCCCATGACCTGCATGCCCAGCGTGCCACCGGCGCGCGACGACAGCATGGCCGCGGCGTACAGCCAGTCCATGGTGAGCTCGGCCACCACCGCCCAGTACGTGGCGGGTGATTCGTAGTCCACGAGCCCGCTGCTCGAGAGCCCGAGCAGCACGCGCACGGTGGCCGCCGGGAAGAACAGCACGATGGCATCGAGCAGGAACGCGAACGCGCGCCGCCAGAAGCCGGCGTACGCGGTGGCGTGCTCACGCGAGGGCGCCACGAGCCGCGCCTGCGACGCGGCGCTCACGCCACCGTCGAACGCATGCGCGCACAACGGACAGGCCGGGACACGCGCCGCGAGGTAGGTGCCGCACTTGGGGCAGAACACGCTAACCTCGGAACGCCGCGAGTTCGGCCAGCTTCTTGGCGGCCTCGCCGCTGTCGAGCGCCTTCTGCACGCGCGCCACGCCCGCGGGGATCGTGTCGGACACGCCGGCCACCACGAGTGCGGCCGCGGCATTGAGCACCACGATGTCGCGCGCGGCACCCTTCTCGCCCTCGAGCACGCTCTTGATGCGCGCCGCGTTCTCCTGCGGGCTGCCACCGGCGACCGCGGTGCGGTCGGTCTGCGCCAGTCCGAGATCGGCGGGATCGAGCGTATACTCGCGGATCGCGCCGTCCTTGAGTTCGGCCACGTGGTTCTTGGCGAACACGGACAGCTCGTCCATGCCGTCGGCACCGTGCACGATCATGGCGCGCTCGCTGCCCAGCTGGCGCAGCACCT
>JAIOPA010000028.1 GCA_021414165.1 Candidatus Eiseniibacteriota bacterium | reverse complement strand
GACCGTGCTGCAGCGCATCTGGGCGGGCGATCAGTCGCGCATCGAGCGCTTCCGTCGCATCCCGTTCTCGCCGGTCGATCCGCGCGCCGATGCGCGCTTGGTGCGCGAGAGCTATAGCCGCGGCTGCCAGGAAGCGGGACGTGTGCTGAAGACGCTCATCGACGAGATCCAGCGCGAGGGCGTGCCCGACGAAGTCCGCGACACGAACGATGTGGCGGCGAGCGAGTTCGAGGACGGATTCCCCACGGTCGATCTGCCGCTGGGCGATGTGGTGAGCACGAAGGATCCCGCCGAGTTGGTGGCCGACCTCATGGGTGACATGGGTGATCTGCCGCCGCAGGGTCAGGATCCGTCGTCGCCTGCACCGCCGCGACTCCAGGTCGAGGTGCCGCCGCCGGCACCGCCTGCGCCCACCATGGCCGAGCGTCTCGCCATGGAGGCCGCTGCGAGCGCACCGCCCGCACCGCCGGTTGCGCCGGTCACGCCGATCGCGCCTGTCGCCGATGCGAATGCCGCGAACGGTGGGCCTCGCAAGGGGCTCAACATGAAGGCGCGCCTCAAGGACCTGCTGGGCTTTGCGCAGTTGTCCGCCAAGGCGCTCGCCGGGTTCCCGCGCGAGAACGATGCGATGTTCGACGAGCCGACGGCACCCGCTGCGCCTGCACCGAGCGCGCCGGTGATCCCGGCGGTCGCGGTCACGCCCACGCCTGCGCCGGTCGCACCGCCTGTGGCGGCCGCGCCGCCTGCTCCCGTTGCGCCTGCCGCTCCGGTGGCCCCGCCGCCTGCCCAAGCGCCGAACACCGGTGCGACGAGCCAGGAGGTGAGCGCGATGCTCGACGCATGGCCGCCCAAGGCCACGCACGAGCGCACGCCCGAGGTGATCGGGCCGGTGGGGCCGATCGAGCCCATCGCGATCACGCCTCCGGTCGTGGCGCCGGTTGCACTGCCGGCTCCCGCTGCACCGCCTGTCGCCGCTGCACCTCCTGCGGCCGCCGAGTCGCCCGCGCCTGCGGCCATGGGCGGCAGCGATGCCGGCTACGAGTCGCCCTCGGTGATCATGTCGCGGCCCACGACCTTGCGCGCGAACATCGAGAAGGTGTCGATCGACTCGCTCATCAGCCCCGAGTTCCGCGAGAGCGACGCGAACGAGCCCGCGGCCAGCGAACCGCCCGCGGTGGTCGAGCCGCCGGTGGCGAGCGAGCCCGTGGCGCCCGCGCTTGAGCCGCCCGCGCCCGTCGAGCCGCCGCCGGTCATCCACACCGAACGCCCCACGCTCACGTTGGTGCCGCCGCCCGTGCGCCCCGTGATCGACGATCCCGAGTTCATGATCGACCCCACGCCGTCGGCCAGTCTGCCCAAGCCCACCGCGCACGTGCCCGTGCCCGGCCACGCGGTGCCGCCTGCGGCCAAGGCCGACGTGCCGCCGCCGCCGCGCATCGTGCCGGTGCCCGCGCCGGCCGTGCCTGCGCCGCCTGCGCATGACTCGTTCGATGACCCGCTCGAGGCCGCCATGGGCGACGTGCCCGTGAGCAAGCCCGATCCCGAGGCGTTCGCGCGTGCCGCTGAGGACTTCATGAAGTCGTCGCCGGTGCTGGGCGCGAGCCCGCGTCGCGTGACGCGCACCCCGCACGACGAACACGGCTTCGGCGATCCCGATGCGCTCGCGGTGGCGAGCATCATCCATGACCTGGGCGACATGGGCGTGCCCGAGGCGCGCTACGCCGAGACGCGCGCGCGGTTGCTCGATCTGGCGCGCCGCCTGGAGCGCGGCGAACTCGATTGGGCCACGCTGCGGAAGGCCGTGTGGTTCGCCATGGAGTACCCGGATCTCGCGCGCCGGCTCATGCCCGTACTGCTGCCGTGGATGGACCGCGCAGCCTGATCCGCGCACGTGGTCTCGTTTTCACGAGGCCCTGACGCGAGTCGACCTTTGGCGCTGAAGCGCTATGCTACCTTCCGCATCAGCAAGAGCGGAGGTGCCCCATGGATCTCGAACGTTTCACCGTGAAGTCCCGCGAAGCCCTCGAGCGCGCGCAGCGCATCGCCCGCGACCGCTCGCATCAGGAACTGCGCCCCGAGCATCTGTTGGCTGCCCTGCTCGAGGAGCGCGAAGGCACGGTCCAGGCCATCCTGCAGAAGCTGGGCGCAGGCGCTGCGGCACTGCAGAAGGCGTCCGAGGCCGCGCTCACGAGCCTGCCGCGCGTGCAGGGCGGCAGCGCCTACATGGGCAACGATCTGCGTTCGGTGTTGGAGCGCGCCGAGGCGCACGCCGAGCACATGAAGGACGAGTTCGTGAGTGTCGAGCACCTGCTGCTCGCGCTCGCCGATCCCGCGCACGCGAATGGCGCGCAGCGCGCTCTGGCACAGGCTGGCATCACCCGCGACGCGTTGCTCAAGGCGCTCGCCGGCGTCCGTGGAGGACAGCGCGTGCTCGACGATAGCCCCGAGGACAAGTATCAGGCGCTCACCAAGTACGGCCGCGACCTCACGGCGGCGGCACGCGCCAACAAGCTCGATCCGGTCATCGGCCGCGACGACGAGATCCGCCGCGTGGTGCAGGTGCTGGCGCGCCGCACCAAGAACAATCCCGTGCTCATCGGTGAACCCGGCGTGGGCAAGACCGCCATTGCCGAGGGCCTGGCGCAGCGCATCGTGTCGGGCGACGTGCCCGAGAGCCTGAAGGACCAGCGCGTCGTGTCGCTGGACCTGGGCTCGCTCATCGCAGGTGCCAAGTTCCGCGGTGAGTTCGAGGACCGGCTGAAGGCGGTTCTCAAAGAAGTCACGAACGCCGACAACCGCGTGATCCTCTTTATCGACGAGCTGCACACGCTGGTCGGTGCCGGTGGCGCCGAGGGTGCGATGGACGCGAGCAACCTGCTCAAGCCCGCGCTGGCGCGCGGCGAGCTGCATTGCGTGGGTGCCACGACGCTCGATGAGTACCGCAAGCACATCGAGAAGGACGCTGCCCTCGAGCGCCGGTTCCAGCCCGTGTTCGTGGGCGAGCCCAACGTCGAGGACGCGATCGCGATCCTGCGCGGGCTCAAAGAGCGCTACGAGGTGCATCACGGTATCCGGATCAAGGACGCGGCCCTGGTGGCCGCGGCCGTGCTGTCGAGCCGTTACATCGCCGACCGGCATCTGCCCGACAAGGCGATCGATCTCATCGACGAGGCCGCGTCGCGCCTGCGCATGGAGATCGATTCCATGCCGGTCGAGCTCGACGAGCTCACGCGCCGCGTGCGGCAGTTGGACATCGAGCGCATCGGGCTCGTGAAGGAGACCGATGACGCCACCAAGGCACGGCTCGCCAAGCTGGACGCCGAACTCAAGCGCCTGCGCGCCGAGATGAGCGTGCTCGACGAGCAGTGGAAGAAGGAGAAGTCGGCCGTCACGCGTATCCGAGAGCTCAAAGCCGAGCGCGAGCAGCTGAAGGGCGCCGAGGCCCAGGCGGAGCGCAAGGGCGACCTGGAGACCGTGGCGCGGATCCGCAACAACGATCTGCTGCTGCTGCAGCGTCAGCTCGATCAAGAGGCTGCGAGGCTCGCAGTGGTGCAGCAGAAGCACCGCATGCTCAAGGAAGAAGTCGACGAGGAGGACGTGGCCGAGGTGGTCGGCAAGTGGACCGGCATCCCCGTGTCGCGCCTGCTCGAGGGCGAGGTGCAGAAGCTGTTGAAGATGGAGGACCGTCTGCACGCGCGCGTCGTGGGCCAGGACGAGGCCGTGCGCGTGGTGGCCGAGGCCGTGCGCCGTGCGCGCGCCGGGCTGCAGGATCCGCACCGGCCCATCGGCTCGTTCCTGTTCCTGGGCCCGACCGGTGTGGGCAAGACCGAGTTGGCCCGTGCGCTCGCCGAGTTCCTGTTCGATGACGAGCGCGCCATGGTGCGGCTCGACATGAGCGAGTACCAGGAGAAGCACACGGTCGCGCGCATGATCGGCGCGCCTCCGGGGTACGTGGGCTACGAAGAAGGTGGCGCGCTCACCGAGGCCGTGCGCCGGCGGCCGTACGCCGTGGTGCTGCTGGACGAGGTCGAGAAGGCGCACCCCGAGGTGCTCAATGTGCTGCTGCAGTTGCTCGACGACGGCCGGCTCACCGATGGCCAGGGCCGCACGGTCGACTTCAAGCACACGCTGGTCATCATGACGAGCAATCTGGGCTCCGACGCGATCCTCGAGTTCGGCGAGAAGGATCAGGCCGAGATGGAAGCGCTCGTGCACCGCGCGCTGCGCCAGCACTTCCGGCCGGAGTTCCTGAACCGGCTCGATGAAACGGTCATCTTCCGCCAGCTCACGCGCGAGCAGATCCGCCACATCGTGGGCCTGCACGCCGAGTCGCTGCGAAAGCTGTTACACGAGCGTGGTATCGAGCTCGTGCTCACCGACGGCGCGCGAGATGCGCTCGCCGACGAGGGCTACGATCCGCACTTCGGCGCCCGGCCCCT
>JAIOPA010000123.1 GCA_021414165.1 Candidatus Eiseniibacteriota bacterium | reverse complement strand
GGACCACCTCAAGAAGGGCCAGGAGATCCTGGTCCAGATCACCAAGGAGTCCATCGGCACCAAGGGCCCGCGCGTGACCCAGCAGATCAGCCTGCCGGGCCGCTTCTGCGTGCTCATGCCGGGTGTGGACCACTTGGGAGTGTCGCGCCGCATCGAGGACCGGGCCGAGCGCCAGCGCATCAAGGCGATCATCTCGGACCTGAAGCCCAAGAACGTGGGCGTGATCGCGCGCACGGTGGGTGAGGGCAAGGGCGACGCCGAGTACGCCGCCGACATCAAGCACCTCACGCGGCTCTGGCAGAAGATCGAGAAGAAGTCGGGCAGCGTGCGCGCGCCGTCGCTCATCCACCGCGAACTCGAGATGGCCGCGAGCCTGATCCGCGACCTGTTCACGGAGGACGTCGAGGAGGTGTTCATCGACGATCCGGATTCGTACGCGGAGATCAATGCGTACCTGAAGGCCGTGAGCCCCGAGCTGTCGGACCGCGTGAAGCACTACAAGGGCAAGGCCCCGATCTTCGACGCGTTCGGCATCGAGCCGCAGATCGAGAAGACGTTCGAGCGCAAGGTGTGGCTCAAGAAGGGCGGCTACATCTGCATCGATCACGCCGAGGCGCTCGTCGCGGTGGACGTGAACACGGGCCGCTTCACGGGTAAGAAGAACCAGGAAGAGACGATCTTCCGCACCAACATGGAAGCCGCCGTCGAGGTGCCGCGCCAGCTCCGCTTGCGCGACATCGGTGGCATCATCGTGGTGGACTTCATCGATATGGAGTCGGAGTCCAACAAGCGCGCCGTGCTCGACACGCTGCGCGGGGAGTTGCGCAAGGACCGCGCGCGCACCAAGGCATTCGCCGTCTCGGACCTGGGCCTCATCGAGATGACCCGCCAGCGCGAGCGCTCGTCGCTGCTGCACTACTACACGCAGGATTGCCCCACGTGTGGTGGCCTGGGCAAGGTGCCGAGCCACGAGACCATGCTGGTCAAGCTCGAGCGCGCCATGCGGCGTGTCTCGGCGCTGGGCGGCAGCAAGCGCATCACGGTCAAGGTGGCGCCCGACGTGGCGCTGTACTTCGTCGAGACCGAGGCGCGC
>JAIOPA010000054.1 GCA_021414165.1 Candidatus Eiseniibacteriota bacterium | reverse complement strand
GTGAAGCCGTGCTTGGCGTACAGGCCATGTGCGTCACGCGTCAGGAGGAACCAGCGGCGGAAGCCCTGATGCTCCGGGTGGGCGAGGATGCACTCCATGAGGAAGTTGGAGAGCCCTCGCCCTCGCCAGGCTTCCAGTACGAACACGTCACCGATGTAACCCACGGTGGCGTGGTCGCTGGTCACGCGCGCGAAGCCCACCTGAGCCGGCCCGTGATAGATGCCGAACGGCATCGAATGGGCAATGGACCGCTCGAATACCTCACGCGGGATCCCCTTGGCCCAGTAGGTCTCCGACAGGAATGCGTAGACCGCGTCGCGATCGAGCCGCGCGGGATCGGTGCTGATCGTGAAGCCATCGCGCTGCCATTCTGCGTGCATCGTGCATCTCCGGTCGTGATCGGGGGGCCGCATGGGGCTTGGGCCAAGGAGCCGCCTGAGTAGACGTGGCGGCGAATGCGCAGGCTATCGCACCGCGCGGCCACGCGCCGCATCGTAACCCCCATGCACACCCACATCCTCGAGCGCACGCAATGGGTCCCGGCCGGAATCCACGAGACGTTCGCGTTCTTCGCCGACGCCGCGAACCTGCAGTCGATCACGCCGCCGTGGTTGCACTTCCGCATCCTCACGCCGTTGCCCATCGACATGCGCGCCGGTGCGCTCATCGAGTACCAGCTCAAGCTGCATGGCATGCCGGTGCACTGGCGCACGCGCATCTCGCGCTGGGAGCGAGGCGTGGCGTTCGTGGATGAGCAGTTGAGTGGGCCTTACGCCAAGTGGGTTCACCTGCACACGTTCGTGGCCGAGCGCGACGGCACCCGGTTGGGCGATCGCGTGGAGTACGCACTGCCGCTGGACCCGCTGTCGCGCCCCGTGCATCCTCTGTATGTGCGCCCGCTCATCGAGCGCATCTTCGATCACCGCCGAGTCGTGATCCGCGAACAGTTCGGGGTCGACCCGAACGAGTAGCGCACGCTCGGCGCCCCACCAGCATTGGAGCCCGCGCGTGACCCGCATTGTTCGTGCATTCGTCTTGGCCGTCGCGTTGCTCACGCCCGGGCTGGCGCGCGCGCAGTCCGCCGACGCCACGGGCACCTGGTCGCTGGCGCCCGCCACGCCGCGCGGCTGGTGGTGGCTCACGCTCGAGGTCCCCAAGGTCAGCCCCAAGCGCGCCGAGCCGCAGCGCGTTGATGGCGCCACGCTGCGAGCCAAGGATGGCGTGGCGCGCACGGTCGACGAGGGCTTCGTGCTGGTGCGCGACGCGGGCAGCATCGTGGCCGCGCGTCTGCCGGGGTCCGTGGAGTCGCGTGGCACGTTCGAGTTGGTGCTCACGGCCGCTTACGCCGACTCGCTCGCGGCACGTGGTGTGGGCCGTCCGGATCGCGCGCAGCATCTTGCGCTCGTGCTCAACGACGGCGCACTCGCCTCGCTCGACGCCTACACGCAGCAGGGGCTGGGCGTGCCCAAGCTGCCGGTGTTCCTCAAGCTCGCCGAACGCCGCGTCGATGCCGCATGGCTCACGGGTATGGCGGCCCTGGGCTATCGCATGGATTCGTTCGATGCCTGCCTCAAGGCGCGCGAACGCAACGTGGACCCGCGCATCGCACGCGAGCTTGAACGTGCCGGCTACCTGCGCTTGTCGCTCGTGCAGGTGACCAAGGCTTGTGCGCTCGGTGTGGACTCGGTGTACGTGGCCGGACTCGCGTCGCACGGCCTTCGCGACATCCCGTTCGATCTGTTGCTGCGCGCCCGCGAGCATGGGGTCGATGCCGCGTTCATCAGTAAGTTGATCGAGCAGGACGTGCGCGTGGACCGGTTGGCGCAGTGGATCGAGTTGCGCGATCAAGGCGTCGACGGCCCGTACGTGAGCGGTATCCGGATCGCCGGCTACCGGTTCGTGGGCGTGCGCGATCTGATCGATGCGCGCACGCACGGAGTCGACGGGCCGTATCTGGCCTCGCTGCAGCAGGCCGGCTACTTCAACGTGCCCATCCGCGATGCGATCCGCGCGCGCGACCGCGGCGTGGACGCCGGCTTCGCGGTGCGCGCGCGCAACAAGCTCGGCCGCGCGCCCACGTTCGACGAACTCATCCGTCTGCGCGACAGCGGCGAGGTCGACTAGTTCGAGCGGAAGTTGCCCAGCGAGCCTGCTCGAGCGGTGCCGGTAACGACGCTAGTTCGAGCGGAAGTTCCCGAAGTCAACTCGATCCCGAAGTCGTGCCCCTTGAGCAGTGCGATGGCGGCCTGCAGGTCGTCCTTGTCGGGACCCGAGATGCGCACGGTCTCGGCGTTGATCGAGGCCTGCACCTTCTTGAGCTTGGCTTCCTTCAGGAACTTCACGACGTCCTTGGCCTGCTCCTGCGTGAGCCCGTCCTGGATCGGCACCACCTGACGCGCACTCGACATGGCGGCCGTCTCGATCTTGCCCGGCTTCAGGTTCTTGAGCGGCACCTTGCGCTTGACCATCTTGGACTGCACCACGTCCCACACGGCAGCCAAGCGGTTCTCATCGGGCGCGGTGAGCGTGATCGACTTCTCCTTCATGTCGAGCTCGATGCCGACCTTGAGCCCCTTGAAGTCGTAGCGCTGCAGCAGTTCCTTGCTCGCCTGATCGACCGCGTTCTGGACTTCCATCATGTCGACGCCCGTCGTGACGTCGAACGAACTGGTGCTGGCCATGGTGCCTCCCGTGGCTAGGCGCGCTTCGTGCGGCGCGATGCCGTCGTGCGCGGGGTGGAGCGTGTCACGCGCTTGGCACGCGTGGTCTTCTTCTTCGTGGTCCTGCGAGCAGGTCTGGCTGCGAACGCGGCGACCCGCGCGGTGATCTCGCGCGCCGCACCGCCGGCCGAACCCGATAGCACTTCCTCTGCGAGCGCCTCGAGCGCGCGCCGCTGCGTGGCCCACAACACCTGCTCCCACGCCTTGCCGAGCGGCACGAACGCGTAGCGATCGTGCTCGTCCGACAGGTGCACGGGGTCCGTCCAGGCGACCTCGGCCGCGAACACCGGAACGACGCGCACGTGGTCACGTGCGACATCGTAGAAGTTCGCCATGTGCTCCAGCGCCCACCAGCGGATCGGGGCGAGCGCGGTCTCCTCGCGGACCTCGCGCACGGCGGCCTGAATGGCCGACTCGCCGCGCTCGATCCCGCCGGTGACCGGCTGCCACACGCCCGCCAACGAACGCTCGGGCGAGCGCCGTATAAGCAGTACTTCCAAGCGCTTACCGCGACGGCGGAAGAGGTGGACCTCGACCTGGGTGCAAGAGATGGGGATCACGCGCCCGAACATAGCCGTCGAGCGCGGGCGGCGCCACCCGCGGCGCTCCACAGAATGCGCCGGCGAGTAGGGCGGGTCGGGACGGCGAATTTCTATCTCATGATTCCACAATCACTTGCCGGGTATTTTCGGGGAGCCCACGAGGCGCGGCCCGGGCCCGGTCCCAGGCCGGTTCCGGCAGCCCATGCTCAACTCGTGATTCCACAACAGGTTAGCTGGATGTACCCCGGAGCCCGGTCAGTAAGCCCTCCGATCGGGCTCTCCGGTGCTCCGCTTGACCCATCCCAAGCCTTCGTCTAGGTTCCCGCCGCTCCCGTCAGTCGTTGCAAATGCATCGGTTGAGCGGGGCTTTGTGAAAACTTTCACGCAGCTTTCGGAACGAGGTCCGCAGCATGGCACCTCCGCGAGATGAACGGCCAGACGATGATGCTGGTCGGCGGAGCTCGAGCATGCTGTTGGCGATCCCCAGCTTGCTCTTCACGGCTCCCATCGTCGGTTTCTTCATCGGCAAGTGGGCGGATCGCTACTTCGCGACAGAACCACGCTTCACCATTGCCGGTGTGGTGCTGGGATTCTTCGCGGCGGGCCGTGAAACCTTTCTGATCCTTCGCCGGGTCCAGCAACTGGAGGAGCGCGACAAGCGCCGCTGACCTTCGGGTCGCGCGCAGTTCGCCAGATATGGGTCTCGAATTCCTCGCACGCGTCCGCCGTACGGCATTCGGAGCGGCTCTGTTCGTGTCGATCTACGCTGCCGTGTACGCCAGCTATGGCGCGGGGCTCGGCCTTGCCGCAGGCGCCATGTGGTCGCTGCTGCAGATGTGGCTGCTCGAGAAGATCGTGATCTCGCTCACCTCGCCGGACGTGGCCGACAAGGACCGTCTGCGCCGCGTGTGGCCGGCCGGTCTGGCGCACGTGGGCATGCTGGGCGTGGGTGCGCTCCTGCTCTTCAAGCTCCCGGCCATCTGGCTCGCCGCGGGCTTCACGCTGCCGTTCGCGATCATCTTCTTGAAGGCCGTGTCGCGTCAGCTGCTCGAGTCGAACGCCTGGAAGGGCTTCGTGAGCAGCAAGTGGAAGCCGGCGCTGGTCCTGGCGCTGGTCGTCGCGGGCCTCTGGTTCCTGTCGGCCAACACGAACCGCGCGAACGCCGAGTCGGCGACGCCGGCCGCCACGACCACCGAGACGCACGCCACCGAGACGCACGCAACCGAGGCCCCTGCGGCCGAGCACGGCTCCGATGCGCACGCCACCGACGCGCACGCCACCGAGGGTGAGCATGCCGCGGGTGAGCACGCCGAGGGTGGTCACGGTGAGGCCGCCGCCGGACCCAAGAAGTTCGACACGATCCTGTCGATCCTGGCCAAGGCCGGGCACGGCACGCCGTGGGGCGACTTCATCCACCACTACGAGATCGTGATCTTCTCGTTGTTCGTGGCGCTGGCGCTCTCGCTGATCTCCATGATCGCGATGCGCAACCCCAAGATGATCCCCGGCCCTCTGCAGAATGCGGTCGAGGCGGTGGTTGGCGAGGTCTACAAGCAGATCTGCGACATCCTCGGACCCAAGTACGGTCCGCGTTATGTGCCGTTCCTGGGCTCGCTGTTCATCTACATCTTCTCCATGAACATCTTCGGCATCGTGCCGCTCATGGAGTCGCCCACGTCGAACCTGAACGTCACGCTCGCGCTCGCGCTCACCGTATTCGTGTACGTGCAGTACTCCGCGATCAAGGAGTCGGGCCCGCTCGGCTACCTCGATCACCTGGCGGGTTCGCCGCGCACCGCCATCGAGTGGGGCCTCGTGCCGCTGCTGTTCCCGATCCACGTGATCGGTGAGCTGGCC
>JAIOPA010000037.1 GCA_021414165.1 Candidatus Eiseniibacteriota bacterium | reverse complement strand
GCGTGAACTGGAGCGCGACGTGATCGAGGGCCGGTATCACACCGGCCGCGCGCACGTGGTGCAACTGGTGGCTCGTCGCGGCGCGTGAGGCGCCAACAAGATCAATGGTGATTGATCTTGAACTCGACCGCGGCACGCTCTGCGGCGCGTTCGTTGCCCGCACCCACCGCCACGCCCTTCTGCTGCGCGACCGCCAATAGCTCGCCCGGGAGCGGGAACACGATGCGCTCCTCGACCAGCATGAACGGCTCCACTTTATACGTGCCCAGTTCGCAGATGCGGCGCACGCATGCCTGAACAATATCCTCGGGCGTCGAGGCACCGGCGGTGAGACCCACATCGCCCGTGAGCCACTCGGGCTGGATGTCGTCGGCCGACTCGATCAAGTGCGCCTGCGCACCGAGTGCCGCGCCCACCTCGACCAGACGATTCGCGTTGCTGCTGGCGGGCGCGCCCACCACCAGCACCGTGGCGCACTTGGGCGCCATGACCTTCACCGCGTTCTGGCGATTCTGCGTGGCGTAGCAGATGTCGTCCTTGGCGGGTTCCTTCACGCTCGGGTAGCGCTTCTTGAGCGCGCCCACGATAGCCGCGCAGTCATCGAGCGACAGCGTGGTCTGCGTGATGTACGCCACCTTCTCGGGGTTCGGCAGGTTCAGCATCTCCACCTCGGCCACCGACTCGCACACCACGATCGCATCGGGCGCTTCGCCGAACGTGCCAATGACCTCGACATGCTCACGATGGCCCACCAACACGATCGAGTAGCCGTCCTTCGCGTAACGCAGCGCTTCCAGGTGCACCTTGGTGACCAGCGGACACGTGGCATCGAGCGCGCGCAGGTTGCGCTGCTTGGCCTCGGCACGAACCGCGGGCGACACCCCGTGCGCCGAGAAGATCACCACCGAGCCCTCGGGCACATCGTTCAGGTCGTCGGTGAACACCGCGCCCTTCTTGCGCAGGTCATCGACCACGTGCCGGTTGTGCACGATCTCGTGGCGCACATAGATGGGCGCGCCGTACACCTGCAGCGCCATGT
>JAIOPA010000027.1 GCA_021414165.1 Candidatus Eiseniibacteriota bacterium | reverse complement strand
CCCATGGCGGCGAGCTTCTGCACCAACCACGCCGGCGACGGCTCCACCTTCACGCCATCGACCACCTGCGCCAGGTACGACGGGCACTCGTTCGGGTCCTCGATCTCCAGATCGAACGTGACGCGCGCCGCATCGTTGGCCGGCTGGGCCGCGAGCCGCGACTTCGCGCGCTCGGTCCACTTGCCGTTCACGGCCGCCTTCACCTCGCGCGCCAGACCCACCACGCCCATGCCATCGGGCCGGTTGAACGGCGTCTCGACCTCGAGCACATGGTCGGGCTCGGGGAAGTACGCATCGATCGGAGAGCCGGGCGTAAGATCCTGGCGGTTCAGGTACTCGCGCAGTTCCATGATGCCCGAGTGGTCCTCGGACAGCATGAGTTCGCGCGCCGAGCACAGCATGCCCTGCGACTCCTCGCCGCGGATCTTGGCCTGCTTGATCTCGAGCCCGTTCGGCATGGTGGTGCCCACGGTGGCCAGCGGCACGAACATGCCGGCCGCCACGTTGGGCGCACCGCAGACGATGCGCAGCTCACCCGCGCCGTTGTTCACGCGGCACAGCTTGAGCTTGTCGGCGTTCGGGTGCTTCACGGCCTCGAGCACCTCACCCACGCCTCGGCGACCTGCTCGGGCGTCGCGTCGTAGTCCACCCATTCCTTGAGCCAGCTGATCGGGAGCTTCATGACGGTATCTCGGTCTCCTGCCGGAGGGCGCGCGGATCACTCGCGCACACGGCCCGGCGCAGGACTTGGTCGATGTGGAGTCGTCTGGACGGGGCCCCAGCGGCCCCGAGAACGACGCAATGTAACAGGCGCGCGGGGCCCTCGTCTTGTCGGCGGTCGGTGCCACTCCTGCCGCGCATCTGCCCGTCGGGATGGGACAACTCCCCCCGGGGGGACCTGCCCCTGCGGAAGGAAGCGATTGTGCGCGTGAGACGGCACCACTTCCAGACACGCACACGGATTGGTCACTCGCCTATTCGCCACACCACCCATGCGGCGCGCAAACATGAACGGCGCGCCCCGTGTGGAGCGCGCCGTTCGTGAACCTGCTGAATGAACTAGAACTGGCTCAGGAACCGCGTGTCGTTCTCGAGGAACTGGCGGATCTCGTGGATTCCGTGGCGGCCCATGGTGATGCGCTCCAGGCCCATGCCGAAGGCGAAGCCCGTGACTTCCT
This sequence comes from Candidatus Eiseniibacteriota bacterium, assembly GCA_021414165.1. Classification (GTDB taxonomy): domain Bacteria; phylum Eisenbacteria; class RBG-16-71-46; order RBG-16-71-46; family RBG-16-71-46; genus JAIOPA01. The sequence goes on along the minus strand of JAIOPA010000027.1, from coordinate 3,902 downwards.
CGGGGTCGTAGCCGACCGCGCGGAACACGTTCGGGTGCACCATGCCGGCGCCCAGGACCTCGACCCACTTCGTGCCCTTGCACACCGGGCAGCGGCGCTCGCCCGACTCATCCTTGTAGCGGCCCGTGCCCTTGCAGGTGGCGCACTGCACGTCCATCTGCACGCCCGGTTCCACGAACGGGAAGTAGATCGGGATGATGCGCGTGGGCACGTCGCGCCGGTAGATCGCGCGCGCGAATGTGTTGAGCGTGGCCTTGAGATCGGCCATCGAGACGTTCTTGCCGACGTACAGACCGTCCATCTGATGGAACTGGTCCATGTGGCTGGCATCGACCGCCTCGGCACGATAGACGCGGCCCGGGAACACGAGCCGCAGTGGCGGCTTGCGCTCCTCCATGGCCCGCACCCAGCCCGGCGACGTGTGCGTGCGCAGCACGACATCCGGGTTCACGAAGTACGTGTCGTGCGCATCGCGCGCCGGATGATCGGGCGCGAAGTTGAGCTTGCCGAAGTTGTACGTGTCGAGCTCCACCTCGGGGCTCGTGTAGACCGAGAAGCCGAGACCGTGGAACAGGTCGAGCAACTCGTCGCGCACCTGGGCGAGCACATGCGGACGCCCCACGAACGGGCGGCGGCCCGGCAGTGTCACATCCAACGCGTTCGCATCTTCCTTCGAGCGCTCGAGGGCTTCGCGCTTCGCCTTCTCGACGGCCTCGATGAGCGCCTTGCCGAGATTGAGGCCCTTGCCCAGCACGCGCTTCTCGTCGACCGACAGCGACGGACCGAGCGCGAGTGCCTCGGTGAACGCACCGTTCTCGCGCGACAGCGCGGCATTGCGCACCGTCTGGATGGCCGCGGCGTCGTCGGCGCCGGCGATGCCCACGGCATAGCCCTCGGCAGCCTCGGCCACGTCGGCGCTCACGGCACGCAACGCCGCGATGCGCTCAGCCCAGTCGGCAAGCAACGCAGACGGCTCGCCCCGCTTCCAAGCGGAGTCGAGCCGTCGCGTGAGGATACCCCGAACGTCGGCCATCAGGCCGTCGCGGCCTTCGCAGCCTCCGCCAACTGGGCGAACGCAGCCGCGTCGCGCACGGCGAGGTCGGCGAGGAGCTTGCGGTTCACCTCGATCGCGGCCTTCTTGAGACCGGCGATGAGCGTGCTGTACGACAGGCCGTTCAAGCGAGCCGCTGCGTTGATACGCGTGATCCACAGGCGGCGGAAGTCGCGCTTCTTGAGCCGGCGGTGCTCGTAGGCGAACTGACCCGCGCGCTGCTGGGTCTGGAGCGCGGTCTTGTACAGCTTGCTACGGCCGGAGAAGCCACCCTTGGCGGCCTTGAGGACCTTCTTACGCCGGGCGCGGCCGGGGACTACGGTTTTGGAGCGGGGCATTGCTTTTATCCTCCTGCCCGTATCGCGCTGGTGCGCGTCACGGGGCGGGTGTTCTCAAGAGAAGAGCGGACGGGGCGGGATCAGTTACCCAGCATGCGGCGCACGCGCGCCTGGTCAGCCTGGGCCACCACGACGTTGGAGCCCTTCTTACGCTTCGCGTTGCGGTTATCCGCGATCATGCCGTGACGCAGGTTCGACGAACGGCGGATCGCCAGACCGGTGCCAGACAGCTTGAAACGCTTCCGGGCAGCGCGGTTCGACTTCATCTTGGGCATCGAGGTTTCCTTTCCTTCTTCTAGTTCGCCGGCGGTTCCGCGGGAGCGGACTCGTCAGCGGCCGGCTTGCTGGCCGGCTTCGGCTGGGGCTGGACCTGAGCCTTCGGAGAGAGGACGAGCGACACGGTGCGCCCTTCGGCGCGCGGCGACTGTTCGACGATCGCCACATCGGAGAGGTCCTGGAGGACCTGCTCGATGACCTTGTAGCCCAGATCCTGGTGTGCCATCTCGCGTCCTCGGAACGTGATCGTGAACTTGACCTTGTCCCGCTGGGCGAGGAACTCGCGCGCATGCTTCAGCTTGAAGTCGTAGTCATGGTCCTCGATCTTCGGACGCATCTTGACTTCCTTCAGCTGCATCTGATGCTGCTTCTTCTTCGCGGCCTTCGCAGCACGGTTCTGTTCGTACTTGAACTTGCCGTAGTCCATGATCTTGCAGACCGGAGGACGGGCGGTCGGGGCAACCTCGACGAGGTCGAGTCCCTTGGCCTGTGCCATCGCGATCGCCTCACGCGTCGTGAGGATGCCGATCTGCGACCCGTCATCGCCGATCACTCGGACCTGCGGGATGCGAATGCGCTCGTTGACGCGCGGTTCCTGTGACTTGCCCGGAATCGAAATGGTGACGCCCTCCCCATGGCTTCGTGACTTGGCCAGCCGCCTGGCCCGGAATAGAAACGGACGCCGGGCGGGATGGCATAGAACCCCCGCCCGGCGTCCGGACCCCGAAGGGCACGACCACCGGCGATGAACGGATGCCGCCCGACATGCGGGAACAGCAGGGCCGTTCGGCCGAACCCGTGAGCAGGACGCAGAGCGTCCGCGTGGGGTGAGAAGCGCGGGGCTTCTTCTTGTGAACGGGGAGCATGTTACAGGCGCCGGCCCGGGGGCGCAAGGCCGCCCCGGATGCGGTCCCCGCGGCGGCTTCAAGGGTGCCCCCGCCAGGGGCTGCGGCGTTGACAGCCGCCCCGGGGCTCCCTAGCTTGCCGCCCTGCACGTCCGGTCATGGGGACCGCGACGACACCGGGAGCATTCCTGATGAAGCGTCTCGCCTCCTCTCTCGCCCTTCTGACGGCCCTGTCGCTGGCCTCCGCCCCCGCCCATGCCGAGACGATCGTCGTGGGTCTGGGCCTGTCGCACAGCGTCGCCGACCTGGCCACCTATGACGCCGGTACGGGCTACAGCAGCGCGTACGACCACAGCGAACTGGGCGGCCGGTTCGAGTACTGGAACTTCATGAAGGAGAACTACGCCCTCAACTTCAACTTCAATGCGGGCTTCTTCTCCGAGACCCAGAAGCCGGGCGCGGCCGCTCCGGGCGGCCCCGAGGGCAAGTACTCGCAGAGCTCCTGGAGCGTGCGCCTGGGTGGCGATCGCGTCTGGAAGCCGCTGCCGAACGTGAAGTACTTCATCGGACCCGGCGTCGAGTACTGGGTCGGCAAGGCCAAGTTCGAGGACCTGGGCGGCGCGGTCGGCACCTACGAGACCAAGAACATCGTGCGCACCAGCCTGCACGGCCACTGCGGCGCCATGCTCGCCATGGGCGACAACTGGGGCATCTCGGGCCAACTGGGCCACCGCATCGGCCTCGCCAGCTACAAGGAAGCCGGCTCCAAGACGAGCTGGATGCCCAGCAGCATCGACGGCGCGTTCCTGGTGTACTTCAACCTCGGCGGCAAGTAACGCACGAGGTTCAAGTTCTACTCGAAGGCCCCCGCGTTCGCGCGGGGGCCTTCTTGCGTTTGCAGGTGCGGGCCGTGGGCCGCATGGCCTAGACTCGCGCGCCACCGACCGCCCCCATCCGAGGTTCCCGCATGTCCCGCTTGCTGCGCCGCGCCCTGCTGATCCTGGTGACCCTCGTCCTCGCGAGCCCGGTCGTGTGGCCCGCTGTCGCTGCCGCCGCCCCGCCTGCGCCCGCGGACGACGGCGAGGAGCCGCAGGTCGTGATCGTGGACTCGAGCGGCGTGCTCCCCCGCTGGCTGCACTTCAACGCCAGCGTCGGTGCCGGCTGGATCTCGGCGCCCGCCAGGATCCGCAAGCGCTACGAGGGCGGCTGGAACCTGGACGGCGGCGTCGAGGCGCGCGTGCACCCAAGGCTCCGGCTGCGGCTGAACGGCGAGTACCAGATGCTGCCGTCGATCGGTAAGGACATCTACGGCATCGACAACTACTACGACGCCAACGGCGTGTTCCACTCGGACACGCTCGCGTTCGAGTACCTGAGCCGCGGCTGGCTGGG
>JAIOPA010000036.1 GCA_021414165.1 Candidatus Eiseniibacteriota bacterium | reverse complement strand
TGGTGGCCGACTGGCACATGTTGACCACCGGCTACGAGGACACCTCGCGTCTCCAGGATCACTCCTGGGAGATGGTCCTCGACTGGCTCGGCGCCGGGCTCGACCCTGCCAAGAGCGTCATCTTCATCCAGAGCGCGGTGAAGGAGCACGCCGAACTGCACCTGCTGCTCTCGATGCTCGTCTCCAAGGCTCGCCTGGAGCGCATCCCGACGCTCAAGGAGCAGATCCGCGACCTCGGCATGGACGAGCAGACCATCTCGTACGGTCACCTGGGTTACTCCGTGCTGCAGGCGGGGGACATCCTGCTCTACCGCGCCACGCATGTGCCGGTGGGCGAGGACCAGGTGCCGCACGTGGAACTGACGCGCGAGATCGCGCGGCGCTTCAACTTCGTCTACTGCCAGGACCGCGCGCCGGTGTTCCCGGAGCCCGAGCCGCAGCTGACCGCGTTCCCGCGGCTGCGCGGCATGGACGGCAAGCGCATGTCCAAGAGTCTCGGCAACACGATCATGTTGGCCGAGGAGTCCACGGCCATGTTCGACAAGGTGAAACAGGCCTACACGGACCCCAAGAAACTGCGCAAGGATGATCCGGGCCGTCCCGAGGCGGACGATTCCGATGGCCATCCGGGGTGTGTCGTGTGGGAGTATCACCGCAAGTTCAATCCCAGCGAGGCGGATTCCATCGCGACGCTGTGCCGCGCGGGCCAGCTGGGCTGTGTGGCGGACAAGAAGCGGTTGGCCGAGGTCATGAACGAGCAGCTCGGGCCGATCCGCGAACGGCGCGAGCGCTGGGCCAACGACCCCGACGCCGTGCGCGACGTGCTCAACGAGGGCACGAAGCGCGCACGCGCGGTGGCACGCGAGACCATGGAAGCGGTGCGGAGCGCGATGGGCGTGAAGTCCATCGTGGAGCCCCAGTGAGTGATGAGCGCAACGAACACGACGGCGTGACGAGCCCCGACGCGTTCGCCGATCGTGCCGACGAGCACGCGGATCTGCCCGACGACGCGTCGATGGCCGAGCCCGCGGGCGACGCCGTGACGCGCGTGCAGGCGTACCCCGGTGACGACGAGGACCTCGATAACTCCGAGATGGAGGAACTCGACGCGTTGCTCGAGTCCGAGGCCGCTGCCGCCGAGGCCGAGCAGCCCGGTGCGGCCCAGCCCGCCGAGCCGCACGTGTCGGTCGAGAGCCCGGCCGCGCGCGATAAGGACGGCGGTCCCATCGTGGCGCCGCGTCCTGGCGTCATGTTCAAGCTGCCGCGCTTCGAGGGCCCGCTCGATCTTCTGCTGCACCTCATCAAGCGTGACGAGATCGACATCCAGGACATCCCGATCGCGCACATCACCAAGCAGTATCTCGAGACCATCGAGATCATGCGCATGCTCGATCTGGACGTGGCCGGTGACTTCCTGGTCATGGCCGCCA
>JAIOPA010000035.1 GCA_021414165.1 Candidatus Eiseniibacteriota bacterium | reverse complement strand
AGTGCGACCCGAGATGATGGCGACACGAAGCGCTCGGTGATCGCTGCGGGCACGCGTTCACGCGACGGCGGCGAACCCCACAGCGCGATGGCCACGAATGCCGCCGCACTGCCGGGCACACCGGTCACCGCCAGCACATCGCCCGCGCGCGCGCCGGCACGCGTCCACGCCGCATCGCGCCGCACCTCGCCCATGAGCGTGAGCGTGGCGCTGAACGTATCGCCCGCCGAAAGATTGCCGCCCACGATGGCCGCGCCATCGGCTGCCAACGCATGCGCGCAGGCGTGCTCGAACGCCGCAGCGGCAGCCGCGCTCCACGACGGCGGCAGCACCAACGCGAGCGTGGCCCAGCGAGGCAGCGCCGCCATGGCCGCGAGATCCGAACGATTCGCGGCGGCGAAGCGCACACCGGCCTCGGCGGGCGACAACAACTCGCGCCGGAAGTGACGGCCCTCGACGAAGGTGTCGGTGGTCACCACGAGGTCGTGCGCGTCGCGCATGCGCAGCACCGCGGCATCGTCGCCCGGACCCACCACGACGCCTTCGCCTTGCGGCAGTCCCGCGATGAGCGCGCGGATGCGGTCGAACTCGCCCAGCGGCTCAGGCATGCCGCTCACTCGATTCGCGTGCGCTCGGCAACAGCGTGGCAAAGGCGATCGCCGCGGCGACCGCGAAGGCTGCACCCAACGCGAACGGGGCCGCGGGGCCGACGCGCTCCCACAGCAATCCCGCCACGAGGCTCGCCGGCAACAACGCGCAACCGACCGCCGCGTGGTAGATGCCATACGCGCTCGCGCGGCGTTCTCGCGGCACCAGATCGGCCACAAGGCTCTTGGCCTGGCCCTCGACCAACGCGGTGTGCACGGCCAGCACCATGAACGCCACGACCACGCCCGCCATGCTCGGCACGAAGGCCGCGATCGCATAGGCGAGCGCGTACACCAGATAACCGGCCAGCAGCAGCGGACGGCGGCCCACGCGATCCGCGAGCCCGCCCAACGGTAGTGCGAGCAATGCGGCGACCAGATTGAACGCCAGGTACACCAGCGCGACGCCGCCCGCGTCAAAGCCCATGCGGCTCGCGCGCAGCAGCAGGAACGCATTGCTCGAGTTGCCCAACTGGAACAGCACGTCGGTGGCCACGAAGCGTGCGAAGAACGGACCGAGCGCGCCGGGAGCTGCCGCGCCTGCTGCCGGCTTGGGCCGCGCGGGTGCGGGGCGTACGAACACCACCAGCACGAACACCGCGATCGCAGCGGGGATCGCGGACACGAAGAAGATGTGGCGATACGCCGCCGCGCCGCGCTCGGCCCAATGCGTGAGCAGCCACCACGCCACGAGCGGCCCGATCGCGGCACCCAGCGTGTCCATGGCGCGATGCAGTCCGAACGTGCGGCCCAGCGCGCCCGGGTCGCTGGCGTCGGCGAGCAACGCGTCGCGGGGCGGATTGCGCATGGCCTTGCCCACGCGGTCGCCGAAGCGCAGCCCCAGCAGCCACGGCCACGAGCTGGCGAACGCCATGACGCACTTGCTCACGCCCGACAGCGAGTAGCCCGCGACCACCAGCGGTTTGCGGCGCGA
>JAIOPA010000034.1 GCA_021414165.1 Candidatus Eiseniibacteriota bacterium | reverse complement strand
GCGCGATAAGGCGGAATGCTTCGCCGAGCTGTTCTGGAAGCGCCTGGGCGTGTCGTTCGAGGCCACGCACACGGAGTATGTGGGTGCGTCGGCGTGCTGGGGTCCGTTGGCGCCGGTGGTCGATGTGCCCGAGATCCTGTTACGGCTCGGCGTGCGCGATCAGGACCGCGCCAAGATCGAGGCGTTCTCCAAGATGCTGCCGGCCGTGATCCTGTCGGGCCCGCCCGGCGTGGCGGTGACGGGTGGACGGCCGCAGGCGCAGGAAGTCGTGGCCTACTGGCCCGCACTGGTGCCGCGCGATCTCGTGCGCCCCACGCTCATCACGGCGGCCGGCGAGCGCCAGCTGGAATGGCCGACGCCATTGATGGACATGGGCAAGCCTGCGCCGTTGCCCGCGGTGGAATGGCCGCTGGCCGAGGGCAGCTCCAAGCTGGTGAGCGTGCCGCTGTCGGCCATTGCGCATGCGCGCAGCGGCGACAAGGGCGACACGGCGAACATCGGTGTCATTGCCCGCGCGCCGGAGATCTATCCGTTCTTGGTCGACCTGCTCACCGAGCAGCGCGTGAAGCAGTACTTCACCGGCATCTGCCACGGGGCAGTGGAACGCCACGAGGTGCCGAACCTGATGGCGCTGAACTTCCTGCTCGCGGAATCGCTGGGCGGCGGCGGCACGGTGAGCCTGCGCCTGGACGCGCAGGGCAAGACGCTGTCGCACGCGTTGCTGGCCATGACCGTGCAGGTGCCCGAAGCACTGCTCGCCGCCGCACTGCGCGGCGACAACGAGCATCGCTTGATGCTCGGCCTACCGCCGCGGCTCGAGGTGATCAAGGGCAGCGCGGCGAAGCGCACGCGCAAGCCGGCCGACCCGAACGCGCCGAAGAAGCCGCGCGTGCGGAAGCCCAAGGCCGAAGCGCCGCCCGCCGAGTAACCGCGGCGGTGAGTGCAAAGGGCGAGTGGGCAATCCACTCGCCCCGGGGCGATTGGGCGGTGCGGGCCGACTCAGCGTCGCCCACGCACTCCTGCCACGCTGGCGCGCGGGCGTTCGTCGAGCACCTGGAGCAGTCCAGCGCGGTTGCGTGACCGACGGTGCGCCACGATCACGATCTTCACGTCCTGCCCGAGCGCAGTGAGGAACCGGAAGAGACGATCGGTCGAGAAGCCCTTCAGACGACCACGCATGAGGTTCGAGACCTCGGCCTGCGACACGTCGAGCAGCCCCGCGGCCTTGGTCTGCGTCAGGCCGCGCGCCTCGATCTCTCCTGCGATCCGCACCGCGATCTCGGCCTTGGCAGAAGCCTCTGCGCTCTCGGCGACCCCGATGTCGGCAAAGACATCGCCCGAGCTCTCCCGCACCGGGATGCTCGTACGCGTCTTCACGCGACCCTCACGACGACCGACGCTGCTCATGATGCTCCTCTGCGCGTTTGAGACGGGCCTTCACCAGATCGAGTTCGGCCTTAGGTGTTGCAATCCCTCGCTTCGACTTCTTCTGGAATGCATGCAGCACATAAACGGCACCGGCAAAACGGACCGTGTATACGGCTCGATACGCGCTGCCGTCGTGCTCCTCGACGATCTCGACTACACCGGCCCCACCAAAGCCTTTAAGTGGCTTTGTGTCGATGTGCCTTCCGCCGACCTGCGCCAGGTGAAGGGCAAAACCCATGACCTCCTTGACCGGCGGCGGAAACGCGCTCAGGTCGGCCCTCGAAGAGCCGACCCAAAAGAGGGGCTTACGGTGCGTTCCTTCGCCCATAGCTATGGTAGTTCTACCATAGTCGGCACCACACAGTCCACACCTGAGCACATCTGGCTAGCCCCCTCGAATCGCCCCGGGGTGAGTGAATGTGCCATCTCATCTGGTGGAAGCTCGCGATCTGCGAGCACCCCCCGGGGGGGTGTTGGGTGGCGAACATCGGTCATCCCGTTACAGCGCAGCGGCTTAGCCGCCCCTGCAACCTTCCACCCCCCATTCTGCGTAGACAGACGCAATCAGAGTGATATCATTCTGACATCCCGCGAGATGGCCCGTGTGACGGGAGTCCTTGCCCGACTGCCGGGTGTCCACGCCCTAAAGGAGAGCCGCAAATGATCCGTGAGTCTGCTGCCAACGCCCGCTCGGGCATGCTCATGCTGGTGGTGCTTCCGCTGTTGCTCCTCATCGACCTCGCTTGGCTCGTGAGCTCGGCAAAGCAGGACAACGCGCCGTTCATCCTGCTCGCAGCGCTCGGGGCGGCCATCGTGTCCACGCTGCTCGCCGGCTTCTTCGTGGTCGAGCCCAACCAGGCGGCGGTGCTCACGCTGTTCGGTAACTACAAGGGCAGCGAGCGTCGGCCGGGGCTGTGGTGGGTGAACCCGTTCATGACCAAGAAGAAGGTCACGCTGCGGGTGCGTAACTTCGAGAGCAACAAGCTCAAGGTGAACGACTACGACGGTAACCCGATCGAGATCGCAGCCGTGGTGGTGTGGAAGGTCGTGGATTCGGCCGAGGCGATCTTCCAGGTCGATAACTACGACAACTTCGTGCACGTGCAGAGCGAGGCGGCACTTCGCAATCTGGCCACCACGCATCCGTACGACGCGCACGAGGACGGTCAGATGTCGCTGCGCGGCAACACGGCGATCGTGGCCGACGCGCTGCAGAAGGAAGTGCATGCGCGGCTCGAGAAGGCCGGCGTCGAGGTGATCGAGGCGCGCATCAGCCACCTGGCGTATGCGCCCGAGATCGCGAACGCGATGCTGCGCCGCCAGCAGGCGAGTGCGATGATCGCGGCGCGCAGCAAGATCGTGGAGGGCGCGGTGAGCATGGTGGAGATGGCGCTGCAGGAGCTGTCCAAGCGCTCGGTGGTGCATCTGGACGAAGAGCGCAAGGCCGCCATGGTGAGCAACCTGTTGGTGGTGCTGTGCAGCGAACATGAAACGCAGCCCATCGTGAACGCCGGTTCTCTCTACCAGTAGAGCAAGGACGACACGATGGCGGAGCGCAAAGCCTTCCTGCTACGGATCGATCCCGCGGTCCTGGACGCCCTGCAACGCTGGGCGGCCGATGACCTGCGGAGCCTGAATGGGCAGATCGAGTTCGTGCTCAGGCGATCGCTCCAACGCGAAGGCCGGGCGGTGGCGAAGCCAGAGGTTCCGCCGCCCGGCGGTACGACCGAGTCGAACGAGACCCCCGAGTAGGACACACGCCGTATGCCAAGGAGACCGAGCCATGTTGGGACGACGCAAGCGAGTGGTGGTGGAGGCCACGGCGATCACGCCGGGTGCCAACCGCCGGCTCGTGCGCGTGGGCGAGGACTCCCGCGAGTTGGTGCCCATGCCCAGCTCGCCGAACGAACCGCTCGTGTGGCGCCAGCCCACGGTCATGGCCGGCACCTGGTGGCTCGAGTCGTCGAACGGCGCGCACGTGCTGTTCCAGATCCCCGGCAGCATGTTCAGGAGTTCGCGTGTCTGCACGGTCGAGGCCGTGAGCGGCTCGTGGCGGCTGCACCTGGACTGGGGCTTCGCGCGCGATAGCGTCATCATGCGCGACTCGCAGGACGCGCTGGTCGCGTCATTCAAAGAGGGCTACTTCGGCAGCGGCAAGTTCGTGCTGGCGGACGAGACGCAGCTTCCGTGGCGCAGCCTGTGGTTGCGCAACGAGCTGATCGACACCGATGGCGTTCTCGCGATCGGGGTGAAGCCGAACTGGGTATGGCTGCGCGACGAAGCCGACGTGACCGTGGCGCCCGAGTTCGTGGGCCGCGCCGATCTGCCGGCGCTGCTCACGCTCGCGTGGTACGCGAGCCTGGATCCGCGCCGCCGCCAGAGCTAGCGGGCAGGCTACTTCGAGCGGTACAGGTCCTTGAGCTGCTTCCAGCTCGCGGGCTTGCTGCCGCCCTGCGAACAGCTGGCGGCACCGCCCTGCCACGTGGCGATGTTGGCGCTGCCGCCCATGCCCGAGATGCCCTGCGTGACCTCGATGAACTGCTCCTCGGTCACCTGCTGGTTGCCGGGCGGGCCGTTCTGGCCACCCACCACACGGCTCGGCATGACCAGCTTGGCCGACACGAAACGAATGCACACGGGCGACTCACAACCGGCACAGGCCCCACCACCGGTGGTGCGCTGGTGGTTGATGATCAGCTTGAACGCCGCGTAGGTGGTGCCGGGCGTGACCGGATGCACGGCCTCGGGCGGCAGTGCGCCCACGAACAACAGTTCGCCGCTGTTGGAACCGTCGATGAGATAGCGGCCGATGCCGCCCGAGGCCTGCCCCTGCCAGGGATCCTCGCACTCCATCTGATCCGACATGTCGAAGCTCAGGCTGAGCGAGTTCTGCCGGCAGCTGCCCGCGTTCCGGAACTGCCACCACGCGGGAAGCACGTTGCTGGCCGACACCACGCGCACCGAGGCCTCGATGCCCACGAACTTGTTGATCCCGGCCGGCGGCTCGAACGAGCCCACCAGCAACTCGCTACCCGTTGAACGATCGCACGCGAAGTTGCGGTTCGCCGAGCCCACGCACGACAACCAGCGCAGCGCGATGCCGGTGGCGTGCGCAGGCACGGCCACGGACGTCACGGCAAGGGTGAGCACAGCGGCGAGGGCAAGACGCTTCAAGCACAGCCTCCGGTGGGGCGAGCAACGGGTACGGGACTTCAAGTGTGGGGCCGCGCCTGCGCCACATGCAAACCCATACCCCGCAGCCGGCCCCGACGCGCGCATTCCTCACGACTCCTTGAAACCCGTGCGCCATGGCCCGCCGCTGGCGTTGCGTTCTGCGACGTGGGCCGGGCCTGCGGCGCTACCGCGGCGGCCTTCACTGGGGCCGGTCGATGAGCCCCTCGCGGATGGCCAGCTGGGTCAGCAGGGCGATCGAGCGCAGGTCCAGCTTGCGCATGACCGCGGCGCGGTGCGTCTCGACCGTGCGCGTGGAGATGTTGAACTCGGAGCCGATCTCTTTAGACGTGAGCCCACGCGCAATACCCACCAGCACCTCGCGCTCGCGCGCGGTGAGTGACTCGAGCGGGCTCGCGCTGCCCTCGCGCACGGCACGCGCCAGCGCTTCCTGCGCGGGGGCCGAGTACCACGGCTTGCCGCTCATCACCGACGCAATGGCCTCGGGC
>JAIOPA010000033.1 GCA_021414165.1 Candidatus Eiseniibacteriota bacterium | reverse complement strand
GCTCACCAGCAGCAGTGCTTCCGCTTCGCGATCTCCCTCGGCTGCAACACGAACGAGGGTGGTTACTTCGACAACGCGACGCTCGCGTTTGTTGACCTGCCGGGTGTCCCTGGCCAGGCCAGCGCGGGTAACGCGGTCGCGATCGGTGGTATCTCGAGCGACATCTGGCAGATGGTCAACGACACGTTCCCGGCGAACGAGACGGCTGGTGTCCCCGGCACGTCGGCGTTCGATACGACGGGCGCGCTGATCCGCACGGGCCTCAACAACGCCCAGGCGACCGGCAATGCGCTCCGCTTCGATATCCCTGGCGACTCGACGGTCGTCGTGGGCGGTAACGCGACGGTCAGCGCTCCGGACGATCCGAACCTCGCCCAGGTCCGCGTGGATATGGTGTTCCGCGTGCTCCCTGGTCCGGGTAACTATCAGATCGCTGCCGGTCGTTCGATGGCTCCGGGTGGTGTGCCCACGGGTACGCTGCTGCAGGTGCCGCAGAACCAGGCCGCTGTCGTCACCCCTGGCGATGCTTCGTTCTGGGGCCAGTACATCGCGAACGCCGGCGAAGTCTCCGGTGGCACGCACAACGGTGGCACGAGCTGGGATCCGCTCACGTGGAACTCTGCCCGTTGCGACACCGCTCAGCTGAACATCTTCCCGGTTGGCGGCGCGGTGCCCACGGGCACGGGCCTCACCAACAACTCCTGGATGAGCATGTACCACGAGGGTGATCCGAAGTTCGCGGCGCTCGGCGTCTCGAAGTTCTGGTGCTTCGTGGTGGATACGACCAAGGCGGGTAACGGCCTCAACGTTGTCTGCAATGGCACGGTCCCGGCGTGGCTCACGACCGTTCCCCAGTCCCGTACGGGTTGGGATGGTTCGGCCACGACGAAGGAGTTCTCGAAGATCCTCCCCGACGGTCTCCTGACGCCGGGTTCGCACGTCCAGTACTTCTTCCGCAAGTCGCATGCGATCGACCCGTTCGTTCGCTTCTCGATGGTGCCTGACACGAACTTCATCACCCCGCAGAACGGTGAGGGTTCGTCGGATCAGCACCGGTGGCAGCAGTTCTCGGTCCTGCCGGATCGCTGGAAGGCTACGGCGTTCGGCGGCGAAGGCCGTGCGTGCATGCTGTACATCGACCTGAACGACCGTCGTGGTAACGAAGGTCGCTTCGTGTCGGCGATGGACTCGATCGGTGCGACCACGGCTGCCAAGCGCGGCTCGCACAACGGTTGGTCGGCGGCGGGTACCACGCTCATCGGTGGCCTCGACATCCGTACGGATGCCTCGGTCGTCGTGAGCAACAAGAACTCGCAGCCGGGTAGCACGTGGGACATGTACGGCGTCAAGGCGGCGGAGTCGCTCACCACGAGCGCCGGCGCCCCTGGTAGCCGTCTCGCGAACCGCACGGGCCTCGCGCTCGCCGCGGGCCGTGAGTCCAAGCAGGGTCCGACCCCTGAGATGCTCCGCGCTTACTACCGCGTGGTGGCCATCCTCTCGGGCGACCTGACCTCGGGCGTCCTCGGACCGTTCACCAACCGTAGCCAGAACGACATCGCTCTGTTCAACGATTACCTCACGGCGGCCGGTGGTTCGGCGCAGCCGCGCGGTATCTTCGTCCAGGGTGACGGCTTCGGTCAGTCGGAGAAGGCTGCTGGCGGTATCGATGCTTCGCACACGCTGTTCTACACGGACAAGCTCGGTGCGAACTTCCGTAACCCGTCGTACCAGTCGCTGTCGGGCAACACGAACGACTGCGCTGACCTCCTCACGACGACGAACCTGACGACGAGCGCTGACGTCTACGGCGTTTCGAACCAGTGCACCTGGTCGAACGACGTGTGGCAGCGTAACCCGGCGATCAGCGAGGCTGTGGATGCCGCGTTCTATGAGAACGTCGGCCTCAACGGTCCGTACGTCTCCGACGTCGTGAAGCCGGCGACCGTGCTCCGTAACTGGGTCGCGGGCACCGCTGGTTACGAGATCGAGCACCTTTACAGCCGGTACTGCGATACGAACAATGGTCGTCTCGCGTACTACTACTACATGCTGAACAAGGTGTTCGGTGGCGTGTGCACCCTGACGGGCGCTGCTGGCGCTACGTTGGACACGCCGCAGGGTGGCCGTGGGTATGCCAACTTCATGAAGATCGGTAACTCGGTCATGAAGCAGGGCACGTCCTACGTCCGCTTCAGCGTGGCGAAGGCTGGCCGCGTCCAGGTGTCGATCTTCGACGTCACGGGCCGTAAGGTCCGTAACCTGGCCGACCGCGTCTTCCCGGCTGGCGAGCACTCGATCCAGTGGGACGGCTCTGACGACAGTGGCAGCAAGGTGGCGCGTGGCGTTTACTTCGTGCGCAGCAGCGTGCAGAAGGACGCCGGCCGCATCATCGTGCTGAACAACTGAAGTCGGCTGTAGTAACGACCGGCGGGTGGGGAGCAATCCCCACCCGCCGGTTCTTTTTTTGGGGGGGCCTCTAGGCAGGGCGCTGGCCAGGCGATCGCTCAGGCTCTGACCAGAGAACGCACCGGGATCGGGTGGGGGAGCCCTAAACTCCGGCCCGAAACGGCCGAGACTAACCCCCGTCGACGTGTACCCGCGTCCGTCGGCCGGGCACTTCCGCGGCGGATTCCGCGTGCTTCCCGTGTGCCCCGACCTGAGCGTCCCGAACCGGCCAACCCGCAGCCGGATTTTGACTTGACGCCTCCGAAGGCCCCGGCGTAGCCTCCGCCCACTTCCTTCAACATCGACTGGGCGTGCTGGGGGGCGCGAATGCGCTTACGTGTCGGGGCTGTACTTTGCCTTTTTCTCGCTTTCTGGGGTGCAGGGTGTCGCAAGGCCGTTGCACCCATCGTGGACAATCAGGCGCCAGAGACCTACATCATCTCGGCACCTCAAGACACCATCACCACCCGCGATGATCAGAACCTGCCGGTCCGTCCTGGAGTCGGACGCATCCCGGCGCGGTTCCATCTGTACTGGGCAGGCGCCGACCG
>JAIOPA010000032.1 GCA_021414165.1 Candidatus Eiseniibacteriota bacterium | reverse complement strand
CCGGGTCGTAGTAGAAGTCGCGCTCCAGGCGCCACGCCTCGTTGTACATCTGCAGCCACTCGGCGCGCGGATCGACCCACGCCATCATGCCGTCTACATCGAGCTTGCCGTCGCCGGCCTTCTTGCCCTCGGCCACGTCGGCAATGCCCACGATGTCGCCCTGGGTGTAGAGCAGCTTGTCGCCGTCCTTGGACACGCCGGCCACGCCATCGATGCCCTCGAGGATCGTCTTGTCCTCGCGCTTCTCGAGGTCGTAGTAGCGCACCGACACGGCCGCATTGCCGTCTTCATCGGCCGGGCCGTCCTGCGCCAGGAAGATGAGCTTGCCCTTCACGCCCACGATGCCGGGGTAGCGGCCGGCCGCCACGGGCAGCTCGACCACGCGCTGCGACAGACCGGCCAGATCGATGCGCGAGCCCTCGTCCTTGGCGGCCTTCATGTTCTTGTCGGCCTTGCTCGAGTTCTCGCCCTTCGCGGGCTTCTCGTCGTCGTCACCCTTGGCCGCCACCGCCTCTTCGTCGCTCTCGGGCGACACGGGCGATGCGAGCGAGTCGCGCAGCGTCATGGCGTACAGCTTGTCGGTGGCGCTGAAGTGCATGTTCAGCTCGAACCCGCCGAACTCCGGCGAGAACGTGCGGCGCGACACGAAGTACAGGTAGCGGCCCTCGGGATCGAACGACGGCGAGAAGTCGTCGCTCATGCCGTCGGTGACGGCCGTGCTCTTGCCCGTGGCGATGGAGTACAGGTGCAGCACGTTGAAGCCCGCACCGGTGTGCTTGGCATACGCGATCCAGCGCGAGTCGGGCGACCACGTGTACTCATGCAGCTCGGCGTTCGGGTCGTGGTCGATCTGCGTGGACTTGCTGCCCGCGGCGTCGACCCAGTACAAGCGGCCGGTCTTGTCGGACCACGCGAGCTTCTTGGAGTCCGGCGACCACACGAGCGCGTAGGGGTAGGTGTTCTGGTCCTTGGTCACCTGACGCGCGGGCAGCTTGCCGTCGGCGCCGGTCACATACAGCTGGTACTCACCCGAGGCATCGGACCAGTACGCGATCCACTTGCCGTCGGGCGACCACACGGGCGCGCGCTCGCGCGTGCCGGGCGTGTTCGTGAGGTTGCGCACATCGCCCTTCTCGGCGGGCACCGTGAACAGATCGCCGCGCGCCTCGATCACCGCGCGCTTGGCCCCTGGCGACAGGTCCATGCCGCGCATCCAGTCGGCCACGCTGCGGAACTCGCGGCGAGTGGCGGGCTTGTCGTCGGGCACCAGCACGGAGAGGCGCGTCTGCTTCTCGCTCGGCAGGTCGAGCGTGTACAGCCAGCCGCCGTTCTCGAACACGATCGCGTCCGAGCCCACGCTGGGCCACTTCACGTCGTAGTCGGTGAACTGCGTCACCTGACGGTGCGTCTTCTTGTCGAGGTCGTACGCCCACAGGTTCGCGGTCTTGCCGTTGCGATCCGAGCAGTAGTACACGGTGCGGCCGTGGAACATGGGCCACTCGTCGGGGCCTTCCCAGTCCTTGGTGATGTTGTCGGACTTGTTGGCCTTGAAGTCATACACCCAGATGTTGGGCGCGTTGCCACCGCGATAGCGCTTCCACGTGCGGCGGTCGTAGGTGGGCGACACGAACGCCAGCAGGTTGGCATCGGCCGAGAAGCCCGCG
>JAIOPA010000055.1 GCA_021414165.1 Candidatus Eiseniibacteriota bacterium | reverse complement strand
GGACGCCGTGTGCGAGCCGATCCGCCGCCTCATCCCCACGGTCGTGGGCGGGCTCGATCTGGCGCCGCTGGGCGTCATGCTGTTGATCATGTTCCTGCGCCAGTTCCTCGTGGGTTCGTTGCACGAGCTGGCGTTCCGGGTGGGTTAGTCGCAGCACATGAAGCTGTCGCTGCGGGTGCAGCCGGGGGCCAAACGCAGTGCCCTGCTGGCGCGGCTCGCGAGCGGTGAATACAAAGTGGCCGTCGCGGCGCCGCCGCTGGAAGGGCGCGCGAACGAGGCGGTGGTGGAACTGGTGAGTGAGCTGCTCGGCATCAAGCGCCGGCAGGTCACGGTCGCGCGAGGAACGTCCTCGCGCAGCAAGCTGATCGAGGTCGAAGGGCTCGACGAGGCCGACGTGCACGCACGTCTCGCCGCGCGGCTCGCCGAACTCGACTCGAAGTGAGAGGAAGCAGGCAGGCGATGGCCAGTGCACTCATGACGCAGATCCGTGAAGCCGCTGACGCGGTGCTCGCGCGCCTCAAGGCCGCCAACGCACCGGCGCCGACCGTGGGCATCATCCTCGGCACGGGCCTTGGCGATTTCGCGAACGCGCTCGAGGGCGCCGTGGTGGTGCCGTACGCCAGCATCCCGCACTTCCCGCGCAGCACGGTCGAATCGCACGCGGGCGAGCTGCACATCGGCAAGCTGGGCGGCCAGATGGTCGCGGTCATGAAGGGCCGCGTGCACTACTACGAGGGCTACACCATGCAGCAGGTGGCGTTCCCCGTGCGGGTGCTCAAGGCGATCGGCTGCAACACGCTCATCATCACCAATGCGGTGGGCGGTATGAACCCCGACATGCCCGCTGGCACGATCGTGGTGACCACCGATCACATCAATCTCATGGGCGACAACCCGCTCATCGGTCCCAACGACGACTAGTTGGGTCCGCGCTTCCCCGACATGAGCGAGCCCTATTCGCGTGCGCTCGTCGCGCATGCCGAGAAGGTGGCGCTCGAGCTGCGGCAGCCGCTGCAGCGCGGTGTGTTCGTGGGCGTGCCGGGCCCGAATCTGGAGACGGCCGCCGAGTACCGGTTCCTGCGCGGCATCGGCGCGGACATCGTGGGCATGTCGCTGGTGCCCGAGAACATCGTGGCCGTGCACGGCGGCATGCGCGTGCTGGCCTTCAATGTGGTCACCGATGCATGTCTGCCCGACGCGTTGCACGCGGTCGATATCGCCGCCGTGCTCGCCGTGGCCGGACGCACCGCACCCGCGCTCACGCGACTCGTGACCGAGGTGGTGCGGGGAATCAACGAAGCGTAGTAACGAGACTATCTTCACGGCACGCGCGCACGCACGCGCGAGCCGGGCCGTTACAGGGAGGAATCACGATGGCCATCATCCGCCACAAGTCCGCCGCCAAGGCCGCCCCGAAGGCTGCTTCAAAGGCTTCCACCAAGAGCAGCATGCTCATGGCAGCATGCTCATGGCCGGGAAGCCCGCAGGCAAGGGTAAGCCCGTCGCGAAGAAGCCGGCCGACAAGCCGGCCAAGGCGGCTGGTAAGACCGTCGTGAAGCCTGTAGCGAAGGTCGCGGTGAAGCCTTCCGCGAAGCCGGCCGCCAAGCCGGCCGCCAAGCCTACGGCTCCGGCCAAGGCCGCCAACACCGCCCACACCGCCAAGCCCGCGCCCAAGGCCGCTGCGCCTGCGGGCGCCAAGCCTGCCGCCAAGCCGGCCGGCAAGGGCGCGCCCGCGGCCAAGCCGCCCGTGCTCAACGCCGGTGCCGCCAAGGCCAAGGCGCTCGCCGAGGCGCGCGCCGCGGCTGCGGCTGCGGCCGCCGAGAAGGCGCGCATCCCGCGCCTGGTGCCCGCCACGCCGGGGGCCATTCGTCCGGGTGCCGCCAAGGTCGTGCCCGCCAAGGGCAAGGCGGCCAACCGGCCGACGGCCGAGGTGCGTCCCATCGGCGTGCTGCCGCCCGAGTCCATGATGAAGCCCAAGACGACCGGCCCCGTGGGCCGCATCGTGATCCCGGCGCGCATCGACCCCAGCACCACCAACGCTGCAAAGCTCGCCGCGCAGGAGAGCGAGAAGCTCTCCAAGGCCGACCTCGACTACTTCGAGCAGCG
>JAIOPA010000280.1 GCA_021414165.1 Candidatus Eiseniibacteriota bacterium | reverse complement strand
TGTTGTGTCGCAGCGGGTTGGGCGCTGGCGGCGCGAACCGCAGCGCGAGCGGCAGGTCGCCCACGCCGCCATTGGCGGCCACGTTCGCCTGCAGCGAGACGCGCAGCGTGTCGAGCGCGAGCGCGCCCGGCAGCGCTTCGTCGGCCACGGGGATCCGCAGCTCGGCCGTCACCGTGCTGCCCGGCGCAACGCCCGCGGAGTTGAACGTGAGGGTGTAGGTCGCAGCGTCGGTCACCAGTCCCGACGGCGCGCTGAAGCCGAAGTGCGTGTCGCCGGCGATGAACGCACCGGCATGCGCGAGCCGAGCCTGCAGGGACTGGTAACCCCGATTGAACACGCGCAGGGCGAGTTCAGTGTTGCTGTTCTGCGCCACGGTGCCGAAGCCGGCGGCTGTTGCTGACGTGGTGGTCAGTGAATCGAGCGACGGCACGGCGTGCGCGAGCACGCGGCCGGACAACAGCACCGCCTTGGCGGTCGTGTCGAGATCGTTCGAGTTCACGGTGAGCGTGCCGCTGCGCGCGCCGACGCTGGCCGTGTTCATGTTGAGCGTGTGCAGCGCGGGCAACTGGTTCGCCGCGTTCGTGAACGACCCCGCGGGCGCGGTGAAGCCCACCGGCGCGCTGAACGAGTACGACAGCGTCGCAGCGGGCGGCGCCGGCAGGTCGTCGATGTCGATCGTCTGCGCGGCGGTGGCACCCAGCAGCACGTCGCCAAACGCGATCTCGCTCACCGTGGCGAGCTTGGCGGGCAACTGCAGCGTGGCGACCACCGGCAGGTGATCCGCGGCCAGGCGCAGCCCGGTGGCCACCCCCAGCGGCACGACCGTGTTGAAGCCACCGCCATCGACCGAGTCGTTGTAGTGCAGGCCGTCGTTGCCGAATGCGCTGTAGCCGCTATCGATGAGATCGAGCCCCAGCCCGTCGTGCAGCGAGTAGGTGCCCAGGATCATGTCGAAGCGGTCGTCGAGCCCGCCGCTGCTGCCGATGCAGCCCGCGCCCGCGCACGGCGACTGCGTGAGCACGCCGGCATATGTGGGGCTGTTCCACAGGCCCGGCATGACCAGGGGGTCGCGCAGGCGGCCGTCGTTGTCGGCCTGCGACTCGGTGAGCCGCGTGTAGCCGGTCTCGAACGAGCCATAGAAGTTCGTGTCGCCGCCCAGCAGCATGTTCGTGCCCGCAGGCGCGGCATTGAGCGTGTTGCGCAGGTTCGTGCACTCGAGCGTGCGCGTGGACGAGTCCGTGGGCGGTGACGTGCCGCCCGCGCCATTGCCGGCCTTGAAGTGGATCGAGTACAGCCGGAACGATGCGGCGTTGGCGCGATAGCCATTGGGCCGCAGCAGCGCCACGAGCGCCTGGCGCGGCCCGCCGGTGGCCACGCTGGTCAGGTTGCTGTGCGTGAACTTGTTGGCGTCGTAGTAGAGCGCGCTCTGGGTGCCCAGGATGAACGTGGCATTGCCACCCACCCAGTTCTTGCCCGGGATGGCCGTGCGCAGGAACGTGGCGAACGAGTCGGCCGCCGTGTTCGTGAGCAACTCCTGCACGATCATGACGTCGGGATCGAGCGTGGGCAGCACGGTGAGCGTGGCCGAGCGCCGCGCATGGGCCGCCACGTCGTCGTAGGCCAGCAGGTTCCAGGTCACCACGCGCACGGCCTGTGCGGGGGCGGCGGCCAGCAACAGCACGAACAGCAGGAGCGGGAGTCGAGCGAGAAGGCGGTTCATGTCGTCCTATCGGGGTGCGTCGGGGGCCGGTACCGGGCGGCAGGCCACGGGCCGGGCATCGCTAGGATACCCGGCCCGCGCCCAGCCCTGCATGCGTTATCTGACGATCGCCAGTCGCACCGTGTGGGCGTGGCCGGCGGCCGTCAGGCGGGCAAAGTAGAGCCCGGCGCCCAGCGGCGCGCCGCTCTCACCGCGGCCGTCGAAGCGCACGCTGTAGCGGCCCGGCTCGAGCGAGGTGCGGAGCAGCTGGGCCACACGGCGGCCCGCGGCATCGAACACGTCGAGTCGCGCCTCACCCGCCTGCGCCAGCTCGAAGCGCAGCACGCTCTCGCTGACCAACGGGTTCGGGGCCGGCGCACGCAGCAGCGTGACGACCGGACGCTGCGCACCGGCATCGGTGGTGGCACTCGACTGGCGGCGCGCCGACAGCGACACCGTGAGCGGTCCCGCAGCGGTGGCACCCGGCAAGGGCTCGTCCTGGCTCGCGAACGTGAGCGTGGCGGTGTACGTGGAGCCCAGTACCTGCGGCGTGGCGCCGCTCACCGCGAAGTGGCCATCGCCACCCGTGATGCTGGCGCCCGTCACGTGCAGCTGGGCCTGGAGCGCGGTGTGACCCTGGTTGTGCACGCGCACCTCGGCCGGCACGAAGCTTCCAGCCTCGTGCGTGCCGAAGTCGATCGAGCCCGCCGCCAGCACCGCGGCCGAGTCGAGCGACGGCACCGCATGACGCAGCACGGTGCCGGACAGGTTCGCGGTGGCGACCGGCGCGCCTGCGGTGTTGCTGGTGAACGCGAGCGTGCCCAGCTTGGCGCCGGGCGTGCTGGTGTCGAGCGTGATCGCATCGTTCTGCGAACCACCCGCGGCCACCGACTGCGTGCCGATCGGCGCGCCAAAGCCCGGCGTGGCGAGCCACGTGTAGAGCAACGATTCACCCGGCAATGCCGCCGCGTTCAAGACCGTGCGCACCAGGCTCGCATTGGCGCCGGTGATCACGGTGCCGAACGCCATGGGCGCGCTCGTGGCCTGCGCCAGCGCCGGCACGCGCAGATCCACGCGCAGCGGCAGGTGATCCGCGGTGCCGTGCAGCGCGGCCGCGAACGCTGCGCCCTCGGGGATGGTGGGCGGATCCATGATGCTGTTGTTGTGGTGCAGGCCATCGTTGCCCACCGAGATGTACGTGCCGGGGATGATCTCGAGCCCTGCGCCATCCTTCCAGGGCGCGCTCGGCAGGATCAGGTCGAAGCGGTCATCGAGCCCGCCGGTGGCCGCGCCCGAGGCGCAACCCGTATCGCCCGTCTTGCACGGCGACTGCGTCCACGCGTACTGCATGGTGGTGTTGTCCTGCCAGGCGATGCCCTCGAGTCCCAACACGTCGTACAGACGGCCCACGTTGTTCACCTGCGACTCGACCAGCTTCTGCATGCCGGGCTCCAGGCCCGTGTAGAAGTTGAAGTCACCGCACACCAGCGCGTGCGTGCCCGGCGGCATGGCGTTGAGCGAGTCGCGCAGCCCGATGCACTCGTTCAGGCGCTGCGTCTCGAAGCCCGTCGAGGCCTTCAAGTGCAGGCCATAGATGCGGAACTCGGCCTGCGACGTGCCGTAGCCCACGAGGCGCAGGCGATACACGTGCACGAAGCGCAGCGGCTGCGCGGGGTTGGGATAGAAGTTCCACTGGCCCAGCAGCTCCACCTTGGACGGCTTGTAGAACAGCTCCGATGCCGTGTCGCCACCGTTCGTGTACGACGAGGCCGCCCACTGCCCGGGCTCCATCGTGTTCAAGCTGGCCAGGAACTGCGTCGGGCCGGTGGCGTTCACCATCTCGCAGGTGATCAGCACATCGGGCGCGATCGCCTGCAGGATGGTGCGGAAGAGCGGATCGCGCGTGGCGGCCGTGGTGCCCGGGTAGTTGAGCACGTTCATGTTCACGAGCCGGAGCGCATGGGCCGGGGCGGCCAACAGGGCCAGGCGCGCCAACGACCGCGTGGCCAAGCGGAGGGCGGTCGCACGCGCAGCATGGCGCGGCCCGCGGGGGGTGGCGGGGGACATCGGGGGGCTCCTG
>JAIOPA010000279.1 GCA_021414165.1 Candidatus Eiseniibacteriota bacterium | reverse complement strand
CGGCCCGTCGAGCGCTGCCGCATCGGCCGCGGCATGTCGCGCCTCGGGATCGGTGTGCACGATCGCGTGCACCTGTGGCTCCCACTCCGGCGCGCGTTCGACGAAGCCCGACTCCACGGCCTCGTGCACCTTCACCTTGCGCTCACGCACCGCCGCCGCGAGCGCGCGAGCCGACGACTTCCAGTGCGCGCTCATGGCTCGAGGCTCTCGACCACCGGCGGGACCAGGAAGAAGCCGTGCTCCGACTCGGGCGCCTGCGCGGTGGCGCGCTCGGCATCGAGCATGCGGCCATCGGGCGCATCGACGCGTGGCTCGGCATCGGCCGGCGTGAGCACGGTGGCGGCCTCGCTGCTCAGGTCGAGCTCATCCAGCGTGGCCACGAAGTCGAGCACCTGCGAGAGCTGGCGCGCGACCGCGTCCTCTTCGCCGGCTGGTAGATGAAGCCGCGCGAGTGCTGCGATGCGCAGTGCCTCTGCCCGGTCAATCGCCATCGGACACTCCCTGCACGAACCGTGCAAGCACCTTCTTGATGGAGCCCGTGAAGCGCACCGTGAGTTTCATGTCCGGCCCGTCGCCCTCGGCATCGAGCACCGTGCCCGTGCCGAACTTCTCGTGCATGACCCGCTTGCCCACGGCACGCTTGGCATTCGCGCTGCGCCCACCCGCCACCGCGGGGATCACCATGGGTTCCTTGTCGCCCGGATCGCCGCTGTCCCATTCGGCGCCCTCGCGCGGCCCGAACGCATCGCTCGCACGTGCGCCCACCACACGGCGCGGCGCGGACGACTGGCCCCAGTCGCGCGTGCGGCCCCCAGAGCGGTCGCCAGAACGGTCGCTCCAGTTACCCGCGCTGCGCGCGGGCGCGGCCTGCACGCCCGGGCTCTCCTCGCGCTCCAGCAGATGCTCGGGGATCTCGCTCACGAACCGCGACACGGCCGTGCCCCACGCGCCATCGTAACGGCGGCGATAGGCGGCCGCGGTGAGCAGCACCTCGTCGCGTGCACGCGTGAGTGCCACGTAGAACAACCGGCGCTCCTCCTCGAGCTGATCGCTGTCCTCGAGCGACGACGCATGCGGCATGAGCCCTTCCTCGAGACCGGCCACCGCGACCGCATCGAACTCGAGGCCCTTGGCGTTATGCACCGTGAGCAGCAACACGCGCTCACCGTCGGTCACGCGGTCGGCGTCGGTGAGCAGCGAGCACTCCGACAGCCACGCGAGCAGGCCGCTCTCGTGGGCCGGCCCGGTGGCATGCAGCGCCGCGAAGTGCGCAGCCGCCACACCGAGTTCCTCCACGTTCGAACGGCGCTCGCGCAGGTCCTCCTCGCCCGCCGCATCGAGGTGCTCCAGATAACCGCTCTTCTCGAGCAGGTGCGCGAACACCCGATCGACCGGTTCGCTGGCCATGGCGCGCAGCTCATCGATGAGCGTCACGAACTGCGCCGCACCGGCGCGCGCGGCACCCTTCAACGCGCCCATCGACGACAGCGAGCGCAATGCCGCGATCGGATCGGCGCCCGGCAACACCAACTGCGCGCGCACCTGGGCCTCGACCGCCGGACCCAGCCCTCGGCGCGGCGTGTTCCACGCGCGGAAGAATGACGCCGTGTCGAGCGGGTTCACCGCGAGCCGCAGGTACGCGAGCATGTCCTTCACTTCGCGGCGCTGGAAGAACGACACACCGCCCACGATCTCGTACGGCACGCCGTTCTGACGCAGCTCGGTCTCGAGCGCGCGCGACTGGGCGTTCGTGCGGTAGAGCACCGCGCAATCGGTGAGGCGGCGGCCGCGCGTCTGCTGGCGCTGCAGCCAGTGCCGCACGCGGCGGGCCTCGAACGTCTCGTCGGGGGCCAGCACGAAGTGGATCGGCGCACCGGCATCGCGCGTGCTCCACAGCGTCTTGCCCTTGCGCGCCACGTTGTTCGCGATCACCGCGTTCGCGGCATCGAGGATGTTGCTCGTGCTGCGGTAATTCTGCTCGAGCCGGATCGTGACGGCGCCCGGGAACGCGCGCTCGAAGTCGAGCACGTTCGCCAGATCGGCGCCGCGCCAGCCGTAGATGCTCTGGTCGTCGTCACCCACCACGAACACGTTGTGATGCACGTTACCCAGCGACTGCACGAGCCGGAACTGGGCATGGTTCGTGTCCTGGTACTCGTCGACCAGGATGTGCTGGAAGCGACGTGACCAGCGCTCGCCGGCCTGCGGATAGTCGATCCACAGCCGCACGGTCTCGCCGATCAGGTCGTCGAAGTCGAGCGCACCCGCGCGCCGCAGCGCGGCCTGGTACTTGTCGTAGAACGTCGCGATGTGGCGGTCGAAGTCGGAGAACGCCTTCTCGGCGGCCAACTCCGGGCGCACCAGCGCGTTCTTGTGATCCGAGATCTTGCTCAGGACCATGCCGGTCTTGTACACGGTGTCGGGCAGGCCCGAGGCGCGCACGAGATCGCGGATGATGCTCTCCTGATCATCGCGATCGTAGATGCTGAAGCCGGCCGGCAGGCCGAGCGTCGTGGCCTCGCGGCGCAGGATGCGCATGGCGGTGGCGTGGAACGTGCCGATCCAGACGCCCGAGGCCGCACCGCCCAACTGATGCAGGATGCGCTCACGCATCTCCTTGGCGGCGCGATTCGTGAACGTGAACGCGAGGATCGCCTCGCCCGGCACGCCGCGCTCGAGCAAACGCGCGATGCGGCCCGTGAGCACGCGGGTCTTGCCCGAGCCGGCACCGGCGATGACGAGTGCGGGCCCGCGCTCGTGCTCGACGGCCTCGAGCTGGGCAGGATTCAGTGTGGCGACGGCCAACGGGACTCCGGCGGTGTGGGTTCAAGGGGGCGGGAGGCAGCACAATCTAACGGAAGCGCGCGATGCGCTCCAGACGCCAGACGCCCACGAACGCGAACGGCCGCCGGGAGGTCCCGGCGGCCGTCGCGCGACTGGTGCGGCTTACTTCACGAACAGCATCTCGCGGTACTTGGGGAGCGGCCAGTGCTCGTCATCGACGAGCGCCTCGAGCGCGTCCGACGCCTCGCGCACTTCCTGCATGAGCGGGCGCATCTTGGACCCCAGCGTGGCGCATGCGGCCAGCTCGTCGTGGCCCTCGTGCAGCCCCGCGATGAGCTTCTGGATACGCGCCGCGCCGTCCTGCAACGTCTCGAGGCCCGAGGCGAGCGCCGTGACGCGCTTGCCGTACGCCGAGCCCTTCGCATTGCCGGCCGCCTCCGACAGCACGCGCCAAGCCGCGCCCGTGCTGGCGAGCTGGCGCTCGACGGCCGGGATCACCGCGGTGTTCACCACGTCGAGCAACGTCTCGGCCTCGAGCGTGACCTGCTTGATGTAGCGCTCGACCGCCACGTTGAAACGTGCATCGACCTCGAGCTGGCTCAGCACGCCCGTGGACACCAGGAACGCATGATGCTCGGCCTTCATGGCCTCGACGATCGCGGCCGGCGTGTCCGCGAGGTTCGGCAGGCCACGCTTCTTGGCCTCGTTCTTCCACTCCTCGCTGTAGCCATTGCCCTCGAAGCGCACCGCCGCCGTCTCGGTGAACACCTCGCGCAGCAACTCGACCACCGCCTGATCGCGGTGCGCCGGCTTGCCGTCGAGCTTTTTCTTGAGACGCTCGGTCATCTGGTGCAGCGCCGAGCTGGCCGCCGAGTTCAACACCGTCATCGGCACCGCGCAGTTCTGCGAGCTGCCGACCGCGCGGAACTCGAACTTGTTGCCCGTGAATGCAAAGGGCGACGTGCGGTTGCGGTCGGTGTTGTCCTTGGCGACCGCGGGCAGCTTGCCCACGCCCATCTCGAGCATGAAGTGCTCGGGATCCTTGGCCGCCTCGCCCTTCATGAGGCGCTCGATGATGTCCGTGAGCTGCTGGCCCACGAACGCCGACAGGATCGCC
>JAIOPA010000278.1 GCA_021414165.1 Candidatus Eiseniibacteriota bacterium | reverse complement strand
GGCCGTGCGATCACGCGCCCCACGGCATGCGCGCCCGTGAGCATCTCGCGCGCGATGCGGCACGCCTCGTAAAGCTTTTCAATGGGCACGGTCTGCTCGTGTGCGGCCACCTGGAACACCGAATCGGCCGAAGTGTACACGATGAACTTGCCCGTCTCTTGATGCTCGGCGCCCAGCCGCTCGATGATCTCGGTGCCCGAGGCGGCCACGTTACCGATCCAACCGCGCTGCACGCGTTCGCTCCACGCCTCGAGGAAGTCGCGCGGGAAGCCCTGCGGATAGGTCGGGAACGGTGCGTCGAGCGCGAGCCCCATGAGCTCCCAGTGGCCGGTGGTGCTGTCCTTGCCGGCGCTCTTCTCGGTGAGCCGCGCACGCGCGCCCGTGGGCGCCAGCATGGGGATCACACCCGGCATGGGCAGCAGGTTGCCCAGGCCGATCGACTCGAGCACGGGCAGCTTGAGCTTGCCCGCGAACTCGGCCACGTGCAGCAGCGTGTTCGCGCCGCGGTCGCCGTACTGCGCGGCATCGGGCAACTCGCCGATCCCAACTCCATCCAGGATGATCAAGAACAAGCGCATCGCGCTCACTCCTCCACCGCGGCATCGCGCTGGCGCAGGTAGTCCGTCACCGAGGGCGACCAGTCCGCCCGCTCACCGATGAGCGTGGACACTCGCACCGGCTGGCCGCGCCGCACGTACAACCGCGTCACTCGTTTGCCGATCGTGCACAGGATCTCGTAGGGCAGCGTCTCACTGCCGGCCGCGATCTCCTCGACCGGCAGCGTGGCGCCCTGTTGCGAACCGAACAACACCACTTCATCGCCCACCGCCACGCCGGGCACATCGGTCACGTCGACCATGGTGAGGTCCATGGTCACGCGCCCCAGGATCGGCACGCGCTGACCACCCACCAGCATCTGGCCGCGGCCCGATAACAGCCACGAGTAACCGTGCCCATAGCCCACCGGCACCACGCCGACGCGCGTGGGCCGCGTGAGCGTGCAGGCGCGCGCGTAGCTCACCGTGGCGCCGGCCGGCAGTTCGCGCACCTGCACCAGACGGCTGCGGAAGCTCATGACCGGCTGCAGCGCCAGCTGTGCTTCGTCATGCGACGGATGCAAGCCGTATGCAATGAGGCCGACGCGGACCCAATCGAAGTGCGCCTCGCGCAGGTTCACCGTGCCGGCCGAGTTGCTGGCGTGCACGCGCGCCGGTTCGATGCCGCGCGCGCGCAGCGCTTCGATGAGCGCGCCGAACTTCTTCACCTGCTCGCGCGCATAGCCCAGGTCGTCGCCATCGGCATCGGGGAAGTGCGTGTACACGCTCGCGAGCCGGAGCCCCGGCAGCGCGCACGCCTCGGTCAGGAACGCCTCGGCCTCGTGCAGCAGCACGCCCGTGCGCCCCATGCCGGTGTCGATCTCCACGTGGAAGCGCACCGCACGGCCGGCGTTCACCGCCTCGTCGCTCAACGCGCGCGCGAAGTCGAGATCGCACACCGACGGATCGATGCCCTGCGCCACGGCCTCGGGGATCTCGCCCGACAAGAGCGGCGACATGGCCATGATCGGCAGCTTGCTGCCGGCGCGCCGCAGCTGCATGCCCTCATGTAATGTGGCGACCCCCAACTGGGTCACGCCCTCGCGCTCGGCGGCCAGCGCCATGTCGGCGGCGCCATGCCCGTAGGCGTCGGCCTTGGCCACGAGCAGCACCTCACGCCCCGGCCCCACATGGCGGCGGATGGCCTGCAGGTTCGCGGCGAATCGGTCGAGATCGACCTCGACCCAGGTCGAGATGGGCATCGGCAGGCGTTCGTCCCCCGGCTTCGGGTTACACTGTCGGCGAGCGACCGCGCGCCGCCGCCTTGGGCCGTGCTCGGTACACGGCCGTGGCGGGACTCCTCATCTTATGCGTCCCGTCACCCCACCGCCACCCTTCAGACCGGACCCGCATGAGCTCGCCGATCCTCGAAGCCCATCTACGCCCCGGCGCCCCCGACCTGCTGGACCTGCCCTGGTCGGTACCGCTCGAGCATTGGCGTGAGCACTGCCCGCGCGTGCTCGAGCTGGAGCGCGGCGTGTCGCGGCACGAGGTGCAGTTCGTGGGCTACGGCTCGCGCGCCTGGGCGATCAAGCGCACGTCGGTGCACGCGGCCGAGAAGGAGTACAACGTGCTCTCGGCCGCGCTCGAGCGCCGGCTGCCGTGCGTGGAGCCCGGCGGTTGGTTGGTGGTGCGCGACACGAACGGCGAACGCGCCGGCATGATGGTGACGCCGTTCCTGGCCGAGTCGATCCCCTATCGCTCGCTGTTCCGTGGCCGCGGCCTCGAGCGCTATCGCGAGCGCTTGCTTGATGCCATGGCCGGACTCATCGTGCGGTTGCATCTCGCGGGCTTCTATTGGGGCGACTGCTCGCTGTCGAACACGTTGTTCCGCCGCGATGCCGGCGAGCTGGCCGCTTACCTGGTGGATGCCGAGACGAGCGAGATCCATGACACGCTCTCGGACGGCATGCGCGAGCAGGACCTGCTCGTGCTCGAGGAGAACGTGGCCGGCGAGATGGCCGATCTGGTCGCGAGTGGTGAGCCCCCGCATCCGTTGGATCCGTGGAACACGGGCCGCATGATCCGCGAGCGCTACCAGCAGCTGTGGCACGAGGTCACGCGCGAGGAGCGCATCGCCCCCGGCGAGGAGTGGCGCGTTCAAGAGCGCATCCGTGCGTTGCATGCGCTCGGCTTCTCGGTGGGCGAGGTCGAGTTGCTCGCCGACGCGGCAGGCTCGCGCTTGCGGTTGCGCACGATCGTCACCGATGGCGATTACCACCGGCACCAGTTGCACAATCTCACTGGGCTCTCGGTCGAGGAACATCAGGCGCGCCAGATGCTGTCCGAGGTGCGCGAACTGCGCGCCGAGAAGGCCCGCACGCGCGACCGCAGCGTGACGCTGGCCGAAGCGGCGTTCCACTGGCAGCGCGAGCGCTTCGCGCCCGCCTCCACCGCACTCGCGGCACTCCCCGGCGGCCAGAGCGCGGTGGCCGAGCGTTACTGCCAGGTGCTCGAGCACAAGTGGTTCCTGTCGGAGCGCGAGCACCGCGACGTCGGCTTTGCCGCAGCGCTCGCGGATTATCTGGATGTGATGAGAAAGGGCGAAGACGTCCCGGCGAGCAAGACGTCCAGCGAGAGCAAGCCGTCATGAGCGTCGATACCCGCAGCGTGCTCGACCTGGTGCTCGCCGCTTCAGCCGGCACGGCGATCGCGGCCGCCTGCGGCCTGCGCGCGTTCCTGCCGCTCCTCGCGCTCGGTCTCGGCGTGCGCACCGGCTTCGTGCAGTTGGCGCCTTCTGGCGAATGGATCGCCAGCACGCCTGTGCTCATCACCCTCGCGTGGGCGACCGCCGTGGAACTGGCCGCCGACAAGGTGCCCGCACTCGATCATGCGCTCGACGCCGTGAGCACGTTCATCCGGCCGGTCGCGGCCGCTGCAGCCGCATGGTGCACGTTCGCGGGCCTGCCGCCCGTGCTCGCCATCGCCGCAGCGCTCGTGCTGGGCGGCGGCGCATTCGGTGTGCACGTGGCCAAGGCCAAGCTGCGCATCGGCACCTCGTTCCTCACGTTCGGCACGCTCAACGGGTTCGTCTCGGTGGCCGAGGACCTGTTCGCCATGAGCCTCGCCGCCATGGCCGTGCTCGCGCCCATCGCCGCATTCTGCGCGGTCGTGCTGTTCGTTGTATTGCTGCTGCGCATCGCCCGCCGGGCGACTTCAGGACCATCCCCGCGCGGGTGACACCGCAAGAGCTGTGTGGCAACATCCAACCGACGCGCCGCGGACCCCAGCCCGCGACCGCGCACCTCCTCCGTGCAGTGCACGGAGTCGATCAGGAGTCGCCAGCCATGTCCGCCCCGAGCAGCACGAGCACTCCGCTCGCCGGCACCGCGCTCGACCGCCCCGCCCCCAAGGGCCTCGATGCGATCTTCCGCCCGCGTTCCGTCGCCGTCATCGGCGCCTCCCGCCGTCCCGGATCGATCGGCGCCGCGATCTTCAAGAACCTGCTCGAGCATGGCTTCGACGGGCCCGTCTATCCGGTGAACCCACAGGCGCGCGTCGTGCAGTCCGTACTCGCCTACCCGACCGTGGCCGACATCCCGGCCGACGTCGATCTGGCCGTCATCGCCGTGCCGTCCAAGCAGGTCCTGGCCGCAGTTGAAGAGTGCGGCAAGAAGGGCGTGCGCGGCGTGGTGGTGATCACTGCCGGCTTCAAGGAGACCGGCGCCGAGGGCCAGGAGCGCGAGCGCGCGCTGGTCGAGGCCACGCGCCGCTACGGCATGCGCATGATCGGGCCCAACTGTCTCGGCGTGCTCAACACCGAATCCAACGTGTGCCTCGATGCCACGTTCGCACCCGCGTGGCCGCCGCCCGGCAACGTGGCGTTCTCATCGCAGAGTGGCGCGCTCGGTCTGGCGATCCTGGAGACCGCGGGTGCGCTCGGCATGGGCATCTCGCACTTCGCGTCGGTGGGCAACAAGGCCGACGTGTCGGGCAATGACCTGCTCGAGTACTGGGAGCAGGACCCGGGCACGACCACGATCCTGCTGTACCTGGAGTCGTTCGGTAACCCGCGACGCTTCACGCAGATCGCGCGCCGCGTGGCGCGCACCAAGCCGATCGTGGCCGTGAAGAGCGGCCGCACCAAGTCGGGCGCACGCGCTGCGTCGAGCCACACCGGCTCGCTGGCCGGCGCCGACAACGCGGTCGACGCGTTGTGCCGCCAGTCGGGCGTGATCCGCACCGACACGATCGAGGAGTTGTTCGACGTCGCCATGATCCTGGCGAACCAGCCGCTCCCGAAGGGCGCGCGCATCGGCATCGTGACCAACGCCGGTGGTCCGGCGATCATGGCGAGCGACGCGTGCGAGAGCCACGGGCTCGAACTGGGCACGTTGTCCGACGCCACGACCGCGGCGCTCAAGTCGTATCTTCCACCTGAAGCCAGTGTGAAGAATCCGGTGGACATGATCGCGTCGGCCACGCCCGAGTCGTTCGAGAAGACGGTGCGGTTGGTGCTCACCGATCCGGGCGTCGATGCGGTGCTCGCCATCTACGTGCCGCCCATCGTGACCACGCCGCTGCAGGTGGCGACCGCCATCGTGAAGGGCGCCGAAGCCGCGAGCGCAGAACTCGCCGCGCGCGGGGAGTCGCCCAAGCCCGTGCTCACCTGCTTCATGGGCGCGCACGGCGTGCCCGAGGGCCTGCGCTCGCTGCAGAAGCATCACATCCCCAGCTACCCGTTCCCGGAATCGGCCGCGATCGCGTTGGCGCGTGTGGTGCGTTACGCCAGGTGGCGCAACGAGCCCGAGGTCGTCGAGCGGGTCTTCGACGACATGGACCTGGGCTCGGCGCGTGCCGTGGTGCAGGGCGCGCGTGCGCGTGCCACGAACGGCGAGACCGTGTGGCTGTCGCCCGACGAGACGCGTGCGTTGCTCGGCGCGGCGGGCATCCCGCTGGTGCCCACGGTGACCGCACGCACGGCCGACGAGGCCGCCGAGGCCGCGAGCCAGCTGCGCTTCCCCGTGGCCGTGAAGCTGGCCAGCACCACGCTCACGCACAAGACCGAGGTCGGCGGTGTGGTGCTCGACCTGGAGTCGCCCGAAGAGGTGCGCGATGCGTTCCGTGGCATCGAGCGCCGGCTCGACGAGAAGGGCCTGCGCGCGCAGATGGACGGCGTGACACTGCAGCCCATGGTGAAGGATGGCGTCGAGGCCATCGTGGGCATGTCGCACGATCCGTCGTTCGGCCCCGTGCTCATGTTCGGCCTGGGTGGCGTGTATGTGGAACTGCTGCGCGACGTCACGTTCCGGGTCACGCCGGTCACCGACCGCGACGTGTCCGAGATGGTGCGTGCCGTGCGCGGCTCGCGTCTGCTCGAGGGTTGGCGCGGCTCGGCTCCTGCCGACACGACCGCGCTCGAAGAAGTGATCGCGCGGCTCTCGCAGTTGGTGGGCGCAGTGCCCGAGATCGCGGAACTCGACCTGAACCCGCTCAAGGTGCTGCCCGTGGGCCAGGGCTGCATGGCCGTGGACGCGCGGATCGGGGTGCGCGCATGAACGATGCAGGACCGCCGGCGAGCCCGGTCCACGAACCCGGAGCCGGGCTGGGGCCCCTGCAGGCGATCCTGCCGCGGCTGATCGAGGCGTTGTCCGACGCGGTCGTCGTGCTGGACCGGCGCGGCCGCGTGGTCGCGGCCAACGACCGCTTCAAGGATGCGTTCGGCAAAGCAGGCGACACCGTGCCCGGCCGGCCATGCCCGCGTTCGGGTGAGTGCGATGGCTCACCCGAGGGCGGCGCGTGCATCGCCTGCGACCTGGCCGAGTCGCGTGCGCCGCGGCGGCTCATGCAGGTGCTGCCCGATGCGAGCGGTGTGCAGCGGCGCTGGGAGGCCACGCTCTCCCATGCTCGATGACACGGGCGCACTCAATCTGGTCGTCGAGGTGTGGCGCGATATCACCGACCGCACGCAGCTCGAGGCGCAGTTGTCGCACAGCGAACGGCTGGCGTCACTGGGCCTGCTCGCGGCCGGTGTGGCGCACGAGCTCAACAATCCGCTCGCCTCGGTGCTCGCGGGCGTCGAGAGCATGCAACGTCTGGTCGACCGCGTGACGCTGCCGGCCGAGGAGGCCGAGGAGGCCAA
>JAIOPA010000277.1 GCA_021414165.1 Candidatus Eiseniibacteriota bacterium | reverse complement strand
GTCGCCACGCAGCACGGGCATGCCGCTCGCGCCCACTTCCAATGCGCGCACCAGCAGCGCTTCATTGGGCGCGGGCAAGCGCGAGATCTCCAATCGGCGGCCGTCCTCGACCACCACGCGATGCGCAGCGGTGCCCTCGGTCACGGTCACGCCTTCAAAGAACGTGGCACACAGCTGCGCATAGTCCGCGGACTCCAACGCCTCATCAGCGATCGCACCCCACTGGCCACTGCGCTGCAATCTCACGGCGTGGCCAGGGCGATAGAGCAACGCATCACCGGCTGCGGCGAGCAATCCAAAGCGCGTGCCGTCCGACGCCTGGCCGAGTGCGCGGCCGGCGGGGCTGGCGTCGAATGCCACCCGAACGAACGCTTCGCGCAGCGCCTCGAACTTGCCGGCGCGCGCCTGCAGTGCCTGC
This sequence comes from Candidatus Eiseniibacteriota bacterium, assembly GCA_021414165.1. Taxonomy (GTDB): domain Bacteria; phylum Eisenbacteria; class RBG-16-71-46; order RBG-16-71-46; family RBG-16-71-46; genus JAIOPA01. The sequence goes on along the minus strand of JAIOPA010000277.1, from coordinate 866 downwards.
GTCACGCTCTCGCCGGGCTCGGTCTGGCCGGCCTCGTCCATGCGGCGCGCGGCCTCGAGCATGAGGCCTTCGGTGCTGTCGTTGATCGTGCGTGGACCCAGCGGCGGCTCGACGCGGAACTCGAACGTGCCACGTCGCCATGCGAACACGCGATAGGCCGCGTCCTCGCCCTCGTTGAGCATGTCGTCGACGGCGTTGGCGATCTGGCCCTTCTCGAAGCGGAAGTAGCCCTTCTTGCCCACGTTGTTCACGTGCAACGTGCCGGTGGCGCCGTTGAGCATGAGCAACTGGGCCAGGTCGAACAGCGACAACAGGCCGAGCTCGCCCAGGATCACGGGCTTGGCGCTCACGCCGCTTCTCTTTTGAACACGCCCGAGTTCGGCCGGTCGAGCTGCGCGGCGATGTCGGGGTGCGAGAAGTGGGGAGCGGCGGCGGTCAGGTCCACGTTGCCTTCACGAACGAGCTGCAGCAGCGCTTCGTCCATGCTCTGCATGCCATCTTTGCGGCCGGTCTGGATCACGGAAGACAGCTGGAACGTCTTCTTCTCGCGGATCAGCGCCGACACGGCAGGCGTGCCCACGAGCACCTCGAGTGCCAGCGCGCGGCCGTGGCCATCGGGCTTGCGCAGCAGCCGCTGCGCGAGCACGCCGCGCAACGACTCCGACAGCATGAGCCGCGCCTGCGCCTGACGCTCGCCGTCGAACGAATCCAGGATGCGGTCGATGGTCTGCGTGGCGCTCATGGTGTGCAGCGTGCCGAACACGAGATGCCCGGTGGCGGCCGCGGTCATGGCGAGCGCCATGGTCTCGGGGTCGCGCATCTCGCCCTCGAGGATCACATCCGGATCCTCGCGCAGCGCGGCGTGC
>JAIOPA010000276.1 GCA_021414165.1 Candidatus Eiseniibacteriota bacterium | reverse complement strand
GATGTATCCCGCGTGCGAACGGTGCGAAGAATCTTCATGGCGGCGCACGATCATGCTCGCGGCTCTAATGAGTGCGCGATGGATCAGACCGCCATGCCGTCCATGGCGAGCTGTTCCGCCAACTCGCGCCACCACGGCCAGCGCGGGTCGCCCGCGGCCACCGCGGCCGGGTTCGAGGCCGTGGTTCCGGGCGAGAATCGCTCCACGTCACGCGCCAAGCGGTCGGCGATCGCCACCGCGGTCGTGGCGTCGAGCGTGAGGTCGCCCGCGAACGACACCGCATGATGGCGCTGCACGGCCTCGAGCACCGTGCTCGACAGGCCCCACTGCCCGAGCAGCGCGGCGCCCAGCACCGCATGATCGCAGCCCACCACATCGCGCTCGACCACGTAGTGCGGCAGCCCTTCCTTGGCCGCGCGCTGCTCGATGATCGTGTACTCGGCGGGCAACTGCGAGGCGATCACCAACCGGCCCACGTCATGCAGCAACCCGGCTGTGAACGCGTCGTCGGTGAACGCCGCACGCGGCTCGAGCGCACTGGCGATGCGCGCCACCAGCGAGGCGTGCTGCTGGAACTGCTCGATGCTGAATCCCTTGGCCACGGGTCCGAAGCGGCCATACGCCTCGGCCGCCAGCACGACACTCGTGAGCAGTCGCGTGCCGAGCCGGCCCGCAGCACCCTCGAGGCTCGTGACCGCCTGCCCTCGACCGAAGTACGCGCTGTTCGCCAGGCGCAGCACCTGCGTGGAGAGTGCGGCGTCCTCGGCCACCAGCCCGGCCATCTCGTGCAGCGTGGCGTTCGGGTCGCGCAGCCGTTTCACGAGCCGTGCATGCACCTCGGGGGCCGCGGGCAACTGGCCCACGCGGCCGAGCACCGCGCGCAGCTGCGGCGACTCGATGAGCTCTCGCTGCTTCAGGATCTGCGCGAGCGTCTCCACGAAGTCCATGGGCTCCACATCGTCGGGCAGCACGCGCTGTGCGATGCGCTGGCCTTCGATCGCGCGCTCATCGCACACGCCACCGGCCACCAACACGCGTGCGACCTGCGGGGCGAGGTCACGCACCTGCGACAGCAACACGCGGCCATCGAGCGCCACGGTCATGGGCGCGACCACCAGATCGGGCGGCGACTCGGTGAATCGCATCCAGGCGGCGCCCACACTGGAGAACAGCTCCACGTCCCAGCCGCGACGTTGCTCCAGCAACGTCCGCCGCCAGGTCTCGAGCTCCTGCACATCCGAGTGCACTGCGATCACGCGTGGCATGGCGGTCCCTCGCCAGCTCCATCGAGGGGGCCACTTCTTCAGGCACTCCATGCCCCCCGGACGGAGTGCCCCGGGGGTTAGTGTCGGTTGCAGTGTGCAATGCTTGAGAGGGGCCGGGACTCAGGAGATCCAGCTCGTCCCGTCGTGGATGAGCGGGTAGGGGCCGGCGTCGCCGATCGCGCTGGAACACGTGCGTAGGCCGTGGTTCACGTTCCACGCATGCACAAGGCAGGTGGGCCGGTGTGGCGTGGCCCAGATGCGCTCCGGCGCACCGAGGTCGATCTTGATCTGCAGGCCGGTCGAACTCGCGGTCATGGCGAGCGTGCCGCCGACGCGCGCCTGCATCTCGCAGTGGATGTGGCCCGCAACGAGGCGCTCGACCTGTGGATGCCGTGAGATCACAGCGGCCAGTGCGTCAGCCCCCTCGAGATCCAGCGCGTCGAGCACGTGCATGCCGGACCGGAATGGCGGGTGGTGCATGAACACGAGCGTAGGCCGATCGGGTTGCTCCGCCAGTCGCGCGTCGAGCCACGCGAGGCGCTCATCGCAGATCTCGCCGCGGTCGCTGCCCGGCAACACGGTGTCGAGCGCGATCAAGCGCACCGCGTGCGACTCGACCGTGTACTGCATGAAGCGCTCCATGTGTTGCGTGCCCTGGGACGGCCAGAGCTGCAACATGCGCGTGCGGTCGTCATGGTTGCCGGGGATCACGTACACCGGCATCGGAAACGGTGCGATGAGATCCTGGAACGCCGCGTACTCCTCGGCGGTGCCATGGTCGGTGAGGTCGCCGGTCACGAGCACCGCGTCGGGTGCTGCGGCCATGGTGAGCACATGCGCGACCGCGCGCTGCATGGCAGCCTGCCGCGAGAGGGTGCCGTCGGCACGCGTGGGTTCGGGCGTGATGTGGGTGTCGCTCAGCTGCACGATGATCATGGTGCCCTCCGGTCGTGACTCACGATGAGGTGCGCAACATGCACCGCTTGCGCAACCGCGTCACGCACAAAGCGCGCAGACCGAGAATCGTTCGGGCGCCCGGCTCGTAGGAGCCAGGCGCCCGTCGATGCTTCGGTGTGGCGCGGTCTACGAACGCACGAGCGGCTTGTACTTGATGCGGTGCGGGGTGTCGGCGTCGGCACCCAGACGCTCCTTGCGGACCTTCTCGTAGTCCTGATAGTTGCCCTCGAACCACGTCACCTGCGAATCGCCCTCGAACGCGAGGATGTGCGTGGCGACGCGGTCCAGGAACCAACGGTCGTGCGAGATCACCACGGCGCAGCCGGCGAACTCGAGCAGTGCATCCTCGAGTGCGCGCAGCGTGTCGACGTCGAGATCGTTCGTGGGCTCGTCCAACAGCAGCAGGTTGCCGCCGGTCTGTAGCAGCTTGCCCATCTGCAGACGGTTGCGCTCGCCGCCCGACAGCGTGCCGACCTTCTTCTGCTGATCCGCACCGCGGAAGTTGAACCATGAGCAGTACGCGCGCGCATTCACCTCGCGCTTGCCGAGCGTCAGGATCTCATTGCCGCCCGACAGCTCCTCGTACACCGTGTTCTCACCGTTCAAGGAATCGCGGCTCTGGTCGATGTACGCGATCTTCACGGTCTCGCCCACGCGCAACGAACCCGCGTCCGGCGTCTCCTGGCCCACGAGCATGCGGAACAGCGTGGTCTTGCCGGCGCCGTTCGGGCCGATCACGCCGACGATGCCGGCCGGCGGGAGCTTGAACGACAGATCGTCGATCAGCATCTTCTCGCCGTAGCCCTTGCGCAGGCCTGCCGCCTCGATGACCACATTGCCGAGACGCGGTCCCGGCGGAATGTAGATCTCGACGCCTTCAAGCTTCTCCTTGGACTCCTCGTTCAACATGCGCTCGTAGGCCTGCAGACGTGCCTTGCTCTTGGCCTGACGCGCACGCGGGGCGAGCTTGACCCACTCGAGCTCTCGCTCGAGCGTCTTCTGTCGCGCGCTCTCGGTCTTCTCTTCCTGCTGCAGACGGTTGCGCTTCTGATCGAGCCAGCTGGAGTAGTTGCCTTCCCACGGGATGCCCTCGCCGTCCACGTGGCCACGTTGTCGAGGAAGTAGCGATCGTGCGTGACGGCGACGATCGTGCCCTCGTACTCCTGCAGGAAGCGCTCGAGCCATGCCACCGATTCGGCATCGAGGTGGTTCGTGGGCTCATCGAGCAGCAGCAGGTCCGGGCGCGACAGCAGCAGACGGCACAGCGCCACGCGGCGGCGCTCACCACCCGACAGTGTGGTCACGTCGGCATCGCTCGGCGGACAGCGCAGCGCGTCCATGGCGATCTCGAGCTGGCGGTCCAGGTCCCACAGGTTCTGCGAGTCCATCTGGTCCTGCACCTTGGACTGCTCGGCGAGCAACTTCTCCATCTCGTCATCGCTCATCGGCTCCGCGAACTTCGCGGAGATCTCGTTGAAGCGATTCACGACCGCCATCTTGGCCGCGACGCCGTCCTGCACGTTCTGCAGCACGTTCTTCTTGGGATCGAGCTGCGGCTCCTGCGGCAGGAAGCCGACGGTGTAGCCCTTGCCGAGCCACGCCTCACCGAGGAACTCCTGATCGAGGCCGGCCATGATCTTCAGGAGCGACGACTTGCCGGCGCCGTTGGCACCGAGCACGCCGATCTTGGCGCCGTAGTAGAACGACAACCAGATGCCCTTCAAGATCTCGCGCTTGGGCGGGA
>JAIOPA010000026.1 GCA_021414165.1 Candidatus Eiseniibacteriota bacterium | reverse complement strand
CCGGGATCTCGAGCAGCAACTGGCCCGCGAACGTCATGTAGTGCCCCGACAATCCGCGCGCGCGCGACTCGAAGCCGGCGCCCTTCATGACCCACACGATCAGGCCATACAGCGCCACCGCGCCCGCGGCCACGAGGTAGGCCGCCAGCGCGCGGCGGCCCACGCGCGAGTCACGCGCATGCAGGGCGGCCATGGGCACCAGCAGCGGCATGGCTGCCTTGCTCACGCGCGGGAAGCTCGCGGCCGGATCGAGTGCGGCGGCACTCACCACGAGCATGGCGATGAGCCAACCCACCGCCGCAAGCGACATGGGAAGCCACGGCCACTGCGGCCGCGACGCCGGCACGAACGCCAAGAGCGTGAGCACGCCCGTGAGCGCGGTCGCGATCCCCATGGGCGCGATCGGCCCGGTGACCGCGATGGCGAGCAGCATGAACGCGAAGCCGCCCGCCACGAGCAGCGGGTTCGAGACTGGCGTGCCGTCCTTGGCCGCGCGGCTCACGAGCGCGCCCCTCGCTCGCGCTCGAGCGCGCGCAGGAACTTGCGATCGGCATCGCTCAGCGTGGCGTGCTCCAGCAGGTCGGGGCGCCGCTCGAACGTGCGGCGCAGCGCTTCCTCGCGCCGCGCGCGCGCGATGTTGGCGTGATGGCCCGACATGAGCACGTCGGGCACGGCCCAGCCGCGGAACTCCGCGGGCCGCGTGTAGTAGGCGCAATCGAGCAGCCCGGAATGGAACGAATCGCTCTCGACCGAGTCGAAGCAGCCCACCACGTCGGGCTGCAGCCGCGCGAGCGCATCGGTCACCACCAGCGCGGCGGGCTCGCCACCCGACAGCACGAAGTCGCCGATCGAGAACTCCTCGTCGACCAGGTGCTCGGCCACGCGCTCATCGACGCCCTTGTACCGTCCGCACATGATCACCACGTGATCCAGCGCGGCCCACTCGATGGCCTTGCTCTGCGTGAAGCGCGTGCCCTGCGGCGAGGTGAGCAGCACGCGTGTGCCCGCGGGACGCGCGGCGCGATCCGCGAGCCCCATGGACTCGAACGCGCGCAAGACCGGCTCGATCTTCATGACCATGCCGGGCCCGCCCCCGAACGGGGCGTCGTCGACCGTCTTGTGCGGATCGTCGGTGAAGTCGCGCAGGTTCACCACGTTCACGTCGAGCTTCCCCTTCTCGCGCGCCACACGGATCATGCCGTCGCCGAACGGTCCCGGGAAGAACTCGGGGAAGATCGTGATGAGCGTGAGCTTCATGCGGGGCTGGCTCCTGCGCCGTGCGCTACAGCTCGTCGAAGCCCGGCGGCAGATCGAGCGTGATCACGCGTGCGGCAGCATCGAGATTCTTGAGGAACGGAGGCTGGCACGGCAGGAGCCGCCCCTCGGGGCCCTCGAGCATGAGCAACGGCTGATCGACGATGAACACCACCTCGGCGACGATGCCGTACACCTTGCCGGCCGGATCCACGACCTGCATGCCGACCAACTCGTAGGCATACGACACGCCTGGGCCAGGATCAGGCAGCTTGCCCTGATCGCCCCACACCGTGCCGTTCGTGAGCGCCGACGCCGCTTCGCGCGTCGTGACCCCCTCGAACCTCACGAGCAGCCGCTTGTCGGCGGGCTTCACGCGCTCCAGGATCAGAGTGCGAGCGTCACCACCACGAGCGGGCCGCCATTCGAGCGGCCCCAGATCCCGCAAGGCATCCGGTGCGAGCGGACATGCGTCCAGGTAGAGCTCACCCGCGACACCATGCGGACGGCCGAGGCGGCCGATCGCGAGCGCGGTCAGTCCTCGATCTCCAGACCCATGCGGCGGTCCACCTTCGCAGCGGCAGCACCCAGCGCCAGACGCAGCGACTTGGCGGTGCGACCCTGCTTGCCGATCACGTGGCCCATGTCGTCCTGGTTCACACGCAGTTCCATCTGGCCACCGTCGCCACCATCGATGACCTCGACGAGCACGTCGTCGGGATTGTCGACGAGACCCTTGGCCATGTACACGACCAGGTCGCGCAGCTTGAAGTCGACATCATCGGGTTCGCGCGGCTCGCGCGGTGCCGCGTCGCGCGGCATGCCGATCACTTCGATGTCGGTGCGGACGGGCGGTCGATCGGCACGGACGATAACCGCAGCCCGCTCAGCAGGAACGTCACCGTCGATAGGCCCCACAGGAGGAGCGTCGGCTCCGCCCGATTGAGGTGCAGCATACTTATTCCGGCGGCGCAGAGGGCGGCCCCACTGGCCCACATCAGGAGTACCGTGCGGATTGGACATTTAAGGACGCTCGCTAGTCGGTGGTTCGTGTGATCCTTGCCACCCTGAGACACCGGGCGGCCATCGCGCAGGCGCGTGAGGACCACGAAGATCATATCGAACGCCGG
>JAIOPA010000020.1 GCA_021414165.1 Candidatus Eiseniibacteriota bacterium | reverse complement strand
CCATTCGCCACCGCCATCAGGTTGCACATCCGGTACAACATGCGCGCGCCGACGTTGGCATCCCACTCGCCGGACTCACCGGGAGACACTTCGTTGAGGTCGCAGCCGATGATCGTGCGTCCCGACCGCACGACCTGTTCGATCAGATAGACGGCCTGCTCGAACTCCAATCCGCCGGCTACGGGCGTGCCGGTATTCGGGCACAGCTTGGGATCGAGTCCGTCGATGTCAAAGCTGACGTACACCTTCTTCGGCAAACGCTCGATGATGTTCTGCACCTGCTGCGCCCACGTCGCGCCGGCGTACTGCGCGTGCTTCAGGTCGCGATCGAAGAACGTCGTGATGCGCGTCGGATTGGCCGTAATGACGTCGGCCTCTTCTTGGCAGTAGTCGCGAATACCGACCTGCACGAGGTGGCTCACCTGCGGAATGCGCAACGCGTTGCGCATGATCGACGCGTGCGAGAAGTCGAAGCCCTCGTACGCATCGCGCAGATCGGCGTGCGCATCGATCTGCAGAATCGCGAACGCGTCATGCCGGCTCGCGAGGGCCTTGAGCATGCCGTACGGCGTGCTGTGATCACCGCCGAGCAGCGCGACCAGACGTCCCTGCTCCAACCAGTGGCGGCAACGGGCCTCGACCCAGGCGTTCAGCCATAACGAGCCCTCATTCACGGCGGTGCGGATGTTGTCGGTCGCGGCCACACTCAACGGATCGATGCCGGTCGTGATGGCGTCGATATACCGCTTGGCGTCTTCGCGCAGACGCGTCGCCGCCTCGCGCACGTCGTCAGAGATCTCATCCATGGCGAGGCCGATCTTCCAGGCATCGGGCACCGACGGATCGAACAGGTCCACTTGCACGGAGGCTTGCAGAATCGCATCCGGGCCGCGCGACGCGCCGTCTTTGTACGACACCGTCACATCCCACGGCACCGGCACCACAATCACTTCGGCTTCGCTCGTGTCGAACGGCAAGCCAAAGAGGCTGCTATTGGGATCGCCTGGGCTGTTGGGATCGAAATCGCGGACTTTCTCAGCTCGACTCATCTGTACAGAATAGCCCGTACACCGATCGGCAGTCGTGCATCAAACGCGGCGAGCGCGTGACGGAACCGCTCGGCCGCATCGGCGTCGAGCGCGTAGAACCCGAGCGCCGCCTCGCCCTCCACGCGCCATTCACCGAGCGAGATCCAGTCGGCCGGAATGATCGATCGCGTCACATCGTCCTGCCACAGCGCGGCAGTGCGCGCACCGTACCGATGCGCCACGGCGTTCGCCTCAGCCGACGTCCACGTGCGCGACCGCACGGCGCGCAGCACGTCGGGCGTGCCGAGACCGTCAAAGTCGACCACCGGTGCGCGCAGCACATACGACGGCTCGCCAAGGTCCTGCACCACCGGCATCGGCGGCAATCCCGGCGTCGCCAACAGCTGCGCCAGTTGGCGCGTCAGGAGAAACTGCGTGCGCCGCCAGCCGGCGTCGACCTCGCCCGACGAGCGAGTGCGATTGACGCACGTGAACGCGCACACCAGGCCCACGCACGCCGCGCACACGATCGCGGCCCACACGCGGTCGCGCCGCCACGCGGGCAGACTCACGCCAATGGCCGAGCCGACAGCAATGATGCCGAAGACATGCAGGTAGGCGTCATAGCGACGCTGCAGAAATTCTCCGCCGGCGCCAAAGGCGAACTGCGCGTACGTCGCGAGCACGAACATCGTGAGCATCCATCGCGCCGTGCGCACGACGGCGTCATCCGATCGGCGATGCCACCACAGCAGCGCCGCGGCCGCCACCAGCAGCACCGACATGTAGCGCGCGTGGATGAGCGATCGCCACGGCCCTGTCACCAGGAGCTCGACCGCGGAATCGGCCACGCGGTGTTTCAAGAGGATGGTCACGGGCACGAGCGGCCAGCCGTGCGAGGCCGAGATCAGCGCGTAGACCGCCACGGGCACAGTGCCGCCGATCGCGAGCGCGGCCACGAGCCGCCAGCGACGCGCCAATGTCGCGCACAGCGCGGCCGCGACGACGAAGGCCAGCGAGTCGTAGCGCGACAAGGCCACGAGCGCCGACAGCGCGCCAACCGCAAGCAGCGCGCCGGGTGACGAGGGCACGCGCGTCGCCAGGGCCTGGGCAACCACGAGGCCCAGTGACAGCGTGACCAGCATCTGGAGCGAGTGCTCCATGCCGATGCTGACGATAGATGCCAGCGGCGTGGCGAGAACGGCGAGCGCGAGCGTGACGGCGCGAATCGTCGCGGACGGCACGGATCGGGCGAGCCATCGCGCGGCCAACGCCAGCATCGCCATCGCGCACGCGACGTTCAACACGAGCGGCCACCACTCGCCAA
>JAIOPA010000004.1 GCA_021414165.1 Candidatus Eiseniibacteriota bacterium | reverse complement strand
CTGCCCGATGCGCAGCTGGTCGTGGGCAATGTGGGCACCGGTGAAGGTGCCAAGGCCGTGGCTGATGCTGGCGCCGATGGTGTGAAGGTGGGCATGGGTCCGGGTGCGATCTGCACCACACGCGTGGTGACCGGCGCCGGCATGGCGCAGATCACCGCGATCCTCGAGGCCGCCAAGGCACTCGAGGGCACTGGTGTGCCGGTCATCGCCGATGGTGGCATCAAGTACTCGGGTGACCTGGTCAAGGCGCTCGCCGCCGGTGGCCACACGGTCATGATGGGCGGCATGTTCGCCGGTACCGAGGAGAGCCCGGGCGAGGTCGTGCTGTACGAGGGCCGCCAGTACAAGGTCTACCGCGGCATGGGATCGTTGTCGGCGATGGCTGCCGCCAAGGGCAGCCGCGAGCGTTACTTCCAGGACAATACCGACGAGTTGTCGAAACTCGTCCCCGAGGGCATCGAAGGCCGCGTGCCGCTCAAGGGCCCGTTGGCGTCGACCGTGTATCAGTTGATCGGCGGTCTACGCGCCGGGATGGGTTACTGTGGTGTCGCGACGATCGAGGATCTGCGGACGAAGTCGAGGTTCGTGCGCATCAGTGGCGCCGGCCTGCGCGAGAGCCATCCGCACGACGTGAAGATCACGAAGGAAGCACCGAACTACGAAGCGCGCTGAGACGCGCTGGCTTCATTCGCATCACGCACCTCGCACCTTGCTCGGCCTTACGTTCCCGCGTTCTGTCCCACCTTCCCGAGAGGAGGAGACCATGCGGTCGCTCGGTCATCGTCGCGGTAATCCCACCCTTCGCTTCATGATCGACCAGACGGCGCGCCGCCGCATGTACGCGGAGCTGCGCCCCGAGGTCATGAGCACCGGGTTGCCACGCGAAGGTGCGTTGCAGCGTTGGTCGCGTGAGTTCTTCGAGCGCCTGCACGACACGCTCGTGCCGCGCATGGCGCACGTGACCGACACGCCCGAGGGCGAGCTGCGTTACTTCGGCTCCGAGGCGCTGAGCGTGTGGGCGTTGATCGGCGATCATTCCACGGCGTTGGCGTACGACCACGCCGAGTCGCCCGAACAGATCCGCGAGCGTGCGCGCCGCTGGATCGCGTGCCTCACCACTCGCACCGCACCCGGACTCGCGAGCCCGCATTGGGGCCATCCGGTGTATGGCGCGCGGCTCGATCCGCTGTCGGGCGAGCTCGATGTGGTGTGGGCGGTGCCCGGCGAGTGGTGCGACCGCGTGCTCGCGGGCTCCGTGCCGCAGCGCCAGTGGGACATGCCACGCGCCTGGGACGGCCCGGGACTCATCCCCGCGAGCTGACGCGCCACCGCCGGAAAGCGTCGAGCCCCGGACTCTTGGCGCCCAGG
>JAIOPA010000003.1 GCA_021414165.1 Candidatus Eiseniibacteriota bacterium | reverse complement strand
GTCATCCGCGCCCGGGCGCGAACGACAATGCGTCGGGTGCGGCGGCCGTGCTGGAATGCGCGCGCGTACTCGCCACACTCGCGGCCGATGGCCGTCTGGCCGGGCCGCGGCGCACGGTGCGGTTCCTGTGGATGCCCGAGTTCACGGGCACCTATGCGTGGCACGAGGCGCGGCCGGAGTCGGTGCGCGCCACGGTCGCGGCGATCAATCTGGACATGGTGGGCGAGAAGCAGGATGACTGCGGCAGCACGTTCCTGCTGGAGCGCGCGCCGCACTTCCTGGGTTCGTTCGCCGATGATCTTCTGGCGCGTGTGCGCAGTGCTGCGCAGGACTGGGTCAAGGACTTCTCGGGTGAGGGGCACTACTCGCTCGCGCGCATGGCCGAGGTGCCGTACTCGGGTGGCAGCGATCACGCGCTCTGGATGGACCCGGGTATCGGTGTGCCGTGCCCCATGCTCATTCAATGGCCCGATCGCTACTACCATACCGACCTCGACACGCCCGACCGCTGTGACCCGGCCTCGCTCGCGCTCGCGGTGCGCTCCGCTGCCACGTACGCCGCGTTCATCGCAGGCGCGGGCGCAGCGGAGTGCCGTTGGTTGCTCGGGCTCGTGTCACGCGCTGCGCGCCGCCGCATGCTGGCCGCGCTCGATGGCGCCTCACCGTGGTCACGCGCCGAGGGCGAACGTGAGCGGGGGCTACGCGCACTCGCGAGTCTGGGCCGCTTGGCGCTCGGAACGCAGGCCGAGGACGCGATCGTGGCCGAGTTGCGCGCGCAGTTGCCGCTCGCGGTCGAGGAACTCGAGGGCTTCTGGGAGAGCGAGGTGCTGCCGGGTCTGGCGCGTCAGTCGCGGCCCGCCTTGCGCTTCGGAGGGCGTGTCCCCGAGCGCCTGCTGCCCGGACTCTTGTCGCCCATGCGCAGTCTGTGCGAGGGCTGGGATGCACTGCCCCAGGCCGAGCGCATCGGTTGGCCCAGGCTCGAGGACGCGCTGCCGGGCGGCGGCACGGCGTGCGACGTGGCGTGGTTCGCGTGCGATGGCATGCGCGGCATCGGCGACATCGAGGGCATGCTCGAACGCGAGGGCCACGACATCGCCGAGGGCGCACTCGAACGTTGGTTCGAGGCGCTCACGCGGCTCGGTGTCGCGCGCTGGAAGGACGAGTAGGGGCTACTTCGCGAGGCTCGTGCTGTCGACGTAGGCGCGCTTGATGAGCGCCAGCTTGGCGGGGTTCGCGTTCTCGTTGGTACGCGCGATGTCCTTGCGGTCGGCCAGCGCGACGATCTTATCGATCGTCTCCCAGCCCGAGACCACCTCGCCGAACACGGTGTAGCCGCCATCCAGCTGCTGCAGCTCGCGCAGTGCGATGTAGAACTGGCTGCCGTTCGAGGCCCGCGTGCGGTTCACCACATCGGGCATGCGCGCCATGGCCACGGCGCCCTTGATGTGCTTGAGCTTCACCTCGGCGGGCACCGTGAAGCCGGGGCCGCCCTGGCCATCATCGAACGGGTTGTCGTTCTTGCTGTTCGGGTCGCCGCCCTGGATCACGAACCCGGGCACGACCCGGTGGACCGTGAGCCCGGCGTAGAAGCCCTGCGAGACCAGCTTGAGGAAGTTCTCGCAGGTCTTGGGGGCATCGTCCGGGCGCAGCCGGATCGTGATGGGCCCCAGGACGGTCTCCAGGACCACGCGCGGGCCCCGGGCCACGGCCGCCGCCGGCTTGGGCTTGGCGGGCGCGGTCGTCACGGGGGCTCCCGCCGGGGCAGCCCCCTCCTCGGCGCTCCGGTTCGAGCGGGCGGGGGCGGCACAGGCGGTGGTCACGAGGGCGGCAAGGACGATCGGGGCGAGCACGGCACGCATGCGGGGCCTCTCAAGGCTTGGGGGGGAGGAACAGGGCCGACCGTAGCGAGAGCTTCATGGGCGGGTCAAGAGATGCGGAGAGGGGGTGACGGCGGGCGTGTCGCTGGTATACTTCCCGCCCGTTCATTCCCCTCCGCCGGCTCCCGGGGCTTCGATGAGCGCGGCGACGCCCCAGTGGCGTCCCGTGAGCCCGTGGTCGCGGCGGTGGGAGAAGTAATGGTGCGCCTCGCAGGCGGTGCAGGCCCCGGTGTCGTGGAGCGCGTTCGGCGCCACACCCGCGGCCTCCAGCGCCAGCCGGGCGGCGGTGGGCAGGTCCAGGTGGGGCTTCACCCCGGTACGCCGTACGGCGGCCGCGGGGAAGCGCGACGCGACCTCTTCACCGACTTCATAGCAGCAGCCCCGGATCGCGGGCCCGATCGCCACGTGCACGGCATCGGGGGCGCAGCCGGCCAATCGGCAGACGGCCTCGAGCGTCGCGGCGGGCATCCCGTCCACGGTGCCGCGCCAGCCCGAATGGCAGGCGGCCACCACGCCGGGGGCCGAGTAGAGCAGTGACATGCAGTCGGCGGTCGTCACCGCCAGCGTCACACCGGGCACGCGGGTGACGAGCGCATCACAATCCGCATGGTGGCCCGGACCCTCGACCTCCACGACACGCGTGCCATGCACCTGGCCCGCCGTCGCGAGTCGCGCGGGATCCAGACCCGCCGCGAGCAGCAGACGCTCGCGGTTGGCCAGCACGAAAGCAGGATCATCCTCGGTCGAGCGGCCGAGGTTCAAGGTGTCGTACGGCGCGCGGCTCGTTCCACCGCGCCGGGTCGTGAACAGCAGCACGGTGCCGGGCCGCGGGGTCCGGGGCCGCCAGAAGGGTGTCGCTGCGCTGTCATCGAGGATCCACATGGGCGCGGGACGCTAGAGTCGGGCGCTTGCATCGTCAAGCGCCGAGAGGAGAGGACACGTTGCGCAACGTTCGTTCGGCAGTAGCGCTGCTCGTCATGTCGCTGGTCACGCTCACCGTCTGCACGTCGCTCGCGCAGGCCCCGGCGTCGAGTGGGCCCGCTTTGGCCACGGTCGGCACGCGCCGCATCGAGCGCAGCGAGTACGAAGCCCGGCTCTCGGCCGTGCAGCAGCAGATCGCGCAACGCCAGGGACAGCGTCCCGCGGAGTTCAACGACCTGCTCCGCCGCCAGATGCTCGAGACCATGATCCGGCTGCAGCTGCTCACGCTCGAGGCCAAGCGCACGAATGTCACCGTGTCCACGCTCGAGGCCGAGGAAGCACTCAAGAAGGACGGCTTCTTCAGCCCCGGCGGCAGGTTCGATGCCGAGCGCTGGCGGCTCACGCGCATGTCGCAGCCCGGCCGCTTCCAGTCGGCGCTCGCGGCCATGAACGATCAGCTCATCGCGCGCAAACTCAACCAGCAGCTGGAGGCGCGCTTCAGCCCCACCGAGGCCGCGCTGCGCACCAAGGCCATGCGCCAGCTGCGCCGTGCGGTCACCGAGGACCTGTCGCTGCGCGCGTCCGACTTCAAGGGCACGTACCCCGAGCCGCGCGAGCTGTCGTTGCTGCGCTACTACCAGGACCACAAGGACGAGTTCCGCCGTCCCGATCGCGCCACGTTGAGCGTGGTGTTCGTGAACGATCCGCCCATGACCGAGGCCGAGCGTCAGGATCCCGCGCGTGTCGCGGCGTGGAACCAGCGCATGCGCCGTGCGGCCGATAGCCTGTACGCGCAGGTCCGTGCGGGCGCGACGCTCGAGGAGTCGTCGGTGCGTTTCGGCGGGCCGCGTCACGATGTCACGGTGCTGCCCGACAACTTCCCGGGTTACTGGAAGGGCGATGGGGCCGCGAGTGCGTCGGTGTTCAAGACGGAGGCCGGAGCACTGCTCAAGGAGCCGGTCCAGGGCACCGAAGGTTGGTTGGTCGTGCGTGTCGATCAGGTCGAACCTGCGCACGTCGCGCCGTTCGCGCAGGTCGCCAAGGAGGTCCGCTCCAAGCTCCGTGAGGACTCGCGGCTCCACCACGACGAGCGTGACCGGCTCGCGCTCTACGCGCAGTTGCGCGACTCGTTGTCGGGGCCGGCGTGGACGTTCCGGTGGGCCGCGGTCGATACGGCCACGGTGCGTGTGCCCGAGCCCACGGCGGCGGATCTCGACCGCTGGTATCGCGGACACCTGGCCGACTTCTCGTCGTTCGATGCCAAGTCGGGCAGCATCGTGGCCAAGCCGCTCTCGGAGGTGCGCGAGGACGTGCGGCTGCGTTGGCGCCGCGACACCCGCGTGATGTTGGCGCGTACCCAGGCCGACGACCTGTTCCAGGCCTGGAGCGCGGGTAAGCGTGTGGGTTCACTCGAGTCGGCGTTGCGGGTGAAGGAGTCCGCCCCGGCTCCCATGGGTGCCGACATCGATACCGGCTTCGCGGCGGCGGCGATCAGCGACTCGGTGTGGCGGCGCGGGGAACCGCGCGGCGCCGGGTTGGCGCCTTACGCGCGGGGCTTCCTGGTCTGGCAGGTCGCGAGCAAGATCGCCTCGCACACCCCGGCGTTCGAGCAGGTCGAGCCCGCGCTCCGCACGGCGCTCGATGCGCGCAATCGTGCGGTCGAGGAGGCCGGCGCGCGCCGCTTGTTCGACGCCGAGCCCAAGCGCTTCGGCGGTGGCAAGAACATCCACTTCACGCGTCTGGTCGTCACCGGGCCGCCGCTGCTCGACATCAAGCTCACGCGTGCGCAGGTCGAGCGTTGGCACCGGCGCAACATCGACAAGTACTCGGCCGAGGAACTCGTGCGCGCCAAGCACATCCTGATCTCGCCGATCGCGCAGACGCAGGCCGCTGACCGTGCCGCACGCGTGCGTGCGGACTCGTTGTTGGCGCGGATCCGCGCGGGCGAGTCGTTCGACGCGCTCGCAGCGCGCTACTCCGAGGACCCGGCCACCAAGGACAAGGGTGGCGATCTGGGGGTGTTCCGTCGCGGTTCCATGCTGCCGGCGTTCGAGGACGCCGCCTTCGCCATGCAGGCGGGCGAACTCGCAGGACCGGTGCGCACGGACGTCGGGTATCACATCATCGAGTGCACCGAGCACGTGCCGGCGTATGTGCAGCCGCTCGCGCTGGTCTACACCATCGTGGCCAGCGACCTGGCCAAGGCCGAGGCCGACACCATCGCCATGCTGCGTGCCGATAGTCTGGCGCGCGTGGTGCGCACGGCTGCGCAGGGGCGCGCGTTCGCCAAGCGCTATGGCTTCGAGGCGTACGACTTCGTCTACTCGCCGGATCAGCCGAACACGAATCCGCAGCTCGACCCGTACTTCGACCAGTTGCAGAAGCTCAAGGCCGGTGAGGTCATGCCCACCAAGTGGGTCGCCAAGGGCGCCGGTTACTGGATCACGTGGGTCGATTCGATCACTTCGACCGGTGCGCCCTCGTGGGAGCAGGCACGGGTCAAGGCGCTCGAGGCCTATCGACTGGGTGGCGGTGAGCGCGCGCTCGCGGCCAAGGTCGCTGAACTGGATTCGCTCGAGAAGCAGGGCTGGAGCTTCGACAGCCTCGCGGTCCTGTGGGGCGGCACGAACCGTTCGCGTGAACTGGCGGCGGCCGGCACGAGCACGCGGGGTTCGATCCCCGAGGCGCTCGATTCGCTGGTCTTCGGCAACTCCGAACGGCCCGCGGCGCTCCAGCCGGGGCAGCTGAGCGGTTGGGTGCGTTGGCCGGGCGGTATCGCCCGCGTGCGGCTTGTGGAGCGCAACGAGCCGGCGGCCGACCGCGTGGCCGCGCGCATGGACGACCTGCGCAAGACCGCGGTGGAACGCCGCATGGTGGGCTATTTCGACGACCTCAAGCGGCGTTACCCGGTCCGGATCAACGACCGCTCGCTCGAGGCGATCCCGCTCCCCGAGCCGCCTGACGAGGAGTGAACCGGTCTGTGACCGGACCACCTGCCCACGCGGGTGGTCCGGCCCTTTTCGACACCCTCACGTGAGGGGCCGGAGCGGCCGATAATCCCGGGACGGAATCCCCGCCCTTCCCGGAGACGTGCACACGATGTCCACGTGGCCACATGACACGGCTGCACCGGCGACTCGCCGGTTGCTGCTGATCGACCTCGACTGGCAGGACGCCGATCGTCTTCCCGAGATCCTGCGTCAGCCGGGCGTGAGCGTGCGTCTGGTGGCGGGGGATGGGCCGCAGGATCCCGGCGTGCGCATGGCCGACCTGTGTGACCTGCCGCGCACGCTCGATCTGGCCGACCTCACGCGCGAGATCTTCGACCTGGCACTCGTGGGTGAGCGTAGTTCGCGACGCACGCAGCTCGAGAGTCTGTTGGTCGCGCTGGGTACGCCCTGTGTGACGCCCGAGGATTACCTGCGTGGCATCCCCGCCGACGGCACCAGCTCCATGCCGGGCGTCGATGCGCCGCTCACGGTGCACGCTGCGGCACTCGAGCAGTCGCTGGCGGGTTCGGTCGACGCCCTCATCGATGATGCGATCCCCGATCTGGCCGAGCCGACGCCGTTGGCCCCGCGGCCGGTCGAGACCGCGCCGACGCCGCGCATCGCGAACGTGTCGCTCGCGGACTTCCCGAGCCTCGAGACGCGCGGTCATCTGGAGCAGGCGCTCAAGCAGCTCGTGTCGATCACCGGCGCGGGCTCGGCGGAACTGCATGCCGGCGACCGCTCGCACCTGAAGCTCGTCGCACAGGTCGGCCCCGAGGACCGGCTGTTGCGCGGCCTCATCGACCTGGCCAACGAGATGGGCACGCCGCAGGTGGTCACGCGCATGTCGGATCCGGGCAAGGGGCTCACGTGGGCCGCCTGGCCGTTCCGCACCATGCAGCGCCGCGGTGTCCTGGCCGGTGCGGGCATCGATGCGCGCGATGGTCTGGGCTCGTGGCAGAACATGCTCGATGACCTGCGCGACACGTGGGACCGCGAGGACCGCGAGCGCAGCGTGGCGTCGTTCCCGCTGACGCCCGGACGTGAGGCGCGCTGGTTGGAGCCGAGCAGCTTCCGGGTGCGGGTCGACCTGGCGGCCGACCGGCATCGCCGCGATGGGCTGCGCTTCGAGTTGCATCGTCTGGAGTTCCCGGACGCGCCGGCCGCGGTGGAGTTGCTGTGCGAGTCGTTGCCCGCACAGTTGCGAGACAGCGATGCGCTGGTGCGGCCGTTCGCGCACGTCGTGTGTCTGCTGGCGGCGGGGGAACCCGAGAGCTTCGCGCCTCTGCGCAAGCGGCTGCTGCAGGCGTGGGAGGCCGCGTGGCTCGCGGCCGGTCTGGCGCCGCCGGCGGCCGGATTCGTGGATCGCCATGTGGCACTGGCCGGTCCCGAGGATCAGGACGCGCTGTTCACCGCTGCCGACGTGTGGTTGGCCGAGCGTTGAGCGCGCGGGCTTGACCCTCCAGCGGAGCGCCCGCATCCTGCGGGGTTCCAACCGGAGGGTCCGTGCCCCAGTCGATCCGCAGACTCCCGCCCGAGACGGCATCGCGTATCGCCGCCGGCGAGGTCATTGAACGCCCGCTGTCCGCACTCAAGGAGATCGTCGAGAACGCCCTCGATGCCGGTGCCAAGGCCATCGAGGTGCGCGTCGAGCGTTCCCTGGATCAGGTGTTCATCGTGTCCGACGACGGCGGCGGCATCGCGCCCGGCGAACTCGAACTGGCGCTCGAGCGTCATGCCACCTCCAAGGTGCGCGCGCTCGAGGATCTCGACACGCTCAACTCGCTCGGGTTCCGTGGCGAGGCGTTGCCGAGCGTGGCCGCGGTGAGCCGCTTGCGGTTGGTGTCGCGCCCGGCGGGCGAGGATGCGGCCGCGTTCGTGCGCGTGGAAGGTGGCGAGATCGTGGAGCGCGGCTTCGTGGCGCGCGAGACCGGCACCACGGTCGAGGTGCGCGATCTGTTCTTCAACACGCCCGCGCGCCGCAAGTTCCTGAACGCCCCCGCGAGCGAGTTGCGCGCCGGTGTGCGCATGATCGAGAGCTATGCGTTAGCACGGCCCGATGTCGGCTGGCGACTGGTGGTCGATCAGCGCGAACGCTTCGATTGGCGCGCGGCCAACAGCACGCGCGAGCGTGCCGCGCAGGTCTGGGGCGCGCGTCATGCCGATCAGCTGCTCGAGGCGCACGCCGAGCGCGATGGCTATGCGGTGCATGCGCTGCTCGGCCTGCCCGAACATGCACGCGCCACGCGCGAAGGCCAGGTGCTGCTCGTGAACGGCCGCTGGGTCACGAGCCCGGCGCTGTCGCAGGCGCTGCGCCATGCCTACGGCAATCTGTTGCCGCATGGCCGCTTCCCGGCCGCGGTGGTGTGGCTCGATGTGCCGCCCGACCGGCTCGACGTGAACGTGCATCCCACGAAGCGTGAAGTGCGCTTCGCCGACGACGACACGGTGTTCTCGTTGGTCGCCGCCGCGGCTGCGCAACCGCTCGCC